>JAABTE010000170.1 GCA_011390035.1 Desulfobacteraceae bacterium
GGCCAGACCCTTTCCGCCCAGCAGGGCGCGGACGGTCTCATCGGCCACCGGCTCCTCGCGGGTTGTCCGGTTGGTCAGGTCGATGGTCAGAATGCGTTGAAAAAAACCTTTCATGGATGACTCCTACCTTTTATAATGACGCCAGCCCTTTTATAATGACGCCAACCCTTGATAATGAAGCCAATCTTAAACATCAAATGAGGCCAGCATTAAACGAGGCCAGCCCTGAACCTTACCGGCTCGCCTCGACCAGGGTCTCTTCCAGGATCGACAGTCCCTTGTCCAGTTGCTCGTCGGTGATCACCAGGGGCATCAGGGTGCGGATCACATTGCCGAAGTTGCCGCAGGCCAGCACCACCAGGCCCTTTTCAAAGCAGCGCTGGACCACCTTCTTGGCCTGATCCGTGGCCGGCGTCTTCTTCTCCCGGTCCGTCACCAGCTCAAGACCCAGCATGGGCCCCTTGCCCCGCACCTCGCCGATCAGCTCCACCTTTTCGGCCATGGCGGCGAATCGCTTCGACAGGATCTCGCCCAGCTCCGCGGAGCGGCGCAGCAGGCCATCTTCCAGAATCACCTCCAGCACCGCAAGGGCCGCACGGCAGCAGATGGGATTGCCGCTGTAGGTGCCGCCCAGGCCGCCCACATGGGGCTTGTTCATCATGTCGGCCCGGCCGATGACGGCGGAAAGGGGCATGCCGCCGGCAAAGCTCTTGGCCAGGGTGATGATGTCCGGCGCCACGCCCCAGTGTTCGATGGCGAAGAACTTGCCGGTGCGGGCCGCCCCGCTCTGGACCTCGTCGATGATCAGGGCGATGCCGTATTTTTTACAAATGGCGGCCAGCTTGGGGAAGTACTCCGGCGGCGGGGTGACAAAGCCGCCCTCGCCCTGGATGGGCTCGGCGATCACCGCGGCGGTGGCCTCGGCGGCCACGTTGCCGATGAAAAACTCCTCCAGATAATCGGCGCAGGCCACGTCGCAGCTCGGGTATTTGAGGCCGAAGGGGCAGCGGTAGCAGTAGGCGTAGGGCATCCGATAGACCTCCGGCGCAAACGGCCCGAAACCGAGCTTGTACGGCTTTATCTTGCTGGTGAGGGTCATGCCCATGAGGGTGCGGCCGTGAAAGCCGTTTTCAAAGGCGATGACGGCGGGGCGGCCCGTGGCGTATCGGGCCACCTTCACGGCGTTTTCCACCGCCTCGGCGCCGCTGTTGGCAAACATGGTCATCTTGTCAAAATCGCCGGGGGCCAGCGCGTTGAGCCTGGCGGCCAGCTCCACGTAGGATTCGTACATGGCCACATGAAAGCAGGTGTGGATGAAATGGTCCGCCTGGTCCTTGATGGCCGCCACAACCTTGGGGTGGCAGTGGCCCACATTGTTGACGCCGATGCCGCCGGCGAAATCGATCAGCTCGCGGCCCTCGATGTCGATCATCAGGGCGCCCCTTGCTTCCTTTATGAAGGACGGGGTGATATTGAACGGGCCCTGGGGCACGTGCTGGTTGCGCATTTGAAGAAGTTCTTTTGTGCGGCTCATCTTTTTTCTCCTTTTCGTATGGGCGTCCCAAATGCTGAGGAACGGAACTTTGTGTTTTTCAGATATTTTTGTAGTGCAAGGATTGTACCATGATGGTGGGGGCCGGGGGCGAGGGCCTTTGCGGCTTGGTCCTTTATAATAAGGCGGGTGGATGGACCCAATGGACCCAATGGACCCAGTGGACCACATGGACGGAAATGCAATGTTGCATTTTTAATGCGGATGCGCATATAATGGGGGCGTTGTAAAGGAGGGGGTTTTTTTAAGAAATATTTACAGGGGGTTATGATTTCTCCTCTTAGCCAGCTTTTGTTTGAGCCTGGGGCGGGGCGTCAGCGCATGGACTGGAAGGCATTCAGCCGGGCCATGCTCAACGGCACGCGCAACGGGGTGTTCGCCGTGGATGGGGATGGGACGGTGCTGGTTTCCAACCTGGTGGTTCAGAAGGCATTCGGGTTGTTTCCCGGCACGTCGCTGCCCGCTACTTTGCCCGATTTCTGGCCCCAGGTGGAAAAGACGCTGAGGGATCATGCTCACCGGTCGGACATTCCGTTGAGCGTCGCGTCTGGGGTGTATCTTGCACGGGTGGGGCCGATCTTCTGGAAGGACGCGCCGGTTGGGGTGCTGTGCGTCTTCGATGACCGCACGGAGCTGGAAAAAACCACCCGGCGGATGCTCTCCTACCAGGAACTGAGCCGGGAGCTGGACGCCATCATCGAATACAGCAAAGACGGGCTGTGGATATGCGACGGGGAGGCCAACGTGCTGCGCATCAACCCGGCCTCCGAAAGGCTGAACGCCATCCGGGCCGGGGAGGTGGTGGGCCGGAACATGCGGGAGCTGGAAACGGAGGGCTTTGTGGACCGATCCGTGACCCTGGCCACCATCCGGGCCGGGGAGGTGGTCAACATGCTCCAGATCAACCGGGCCGGAAAGAAGCTGATGCTCACCGGCAGCCCCGTGTTCGACGACGACGGCCGGCTGATTCGGGTGGTGGTGAACGAGCGGGACATCACCGAGATCGACGCCCTGCGCCACGAGCTGGAGGAGCAGTTGGCGCTGAGGGACGGTTTTCGCAATCATTTGAAGGAACTGCGTCTTACGGCGCTGGAGTCGGACCGGATCATCGCCCGGAGCCCCTGCATGGGGCAGGCCCTGCGCATGGCCATGAAGGTGGCCCAGGTGGATTCCACCGTGCTGATCCTGGGCGAGTCGGGGACCGGCAAGGGGATGGTGGCGGAGCTGATTCACAAGCATTCGGGGCGGTCGGATCAGCCCATGATCAGGATCAACTGCGGGGCCATACCCGAATCGCTTGTGGAATCGGAGCTTTTCGGGTACGAAAAGGGGGCGTTTACCGGGGCGCGAAAGGGCGGAAAGCCGGGCTATTTCGAGCTGGCCCACGGCGGCATCCTGTTTCTGGACGAGATCGCCGAGCTGCCCCTGTCCTCCCAGGTGAAGCTGCTGCGCTTTCTGGAGGACGGGCAGGTGGCGCGGGTGGGCGGCACCGGGGGGCGGCGGGTGGATGTGCGGATACTGGCCGCCACCAACCGGGACCTGGAGGGGATGGTGGCGGGGCGGTCCTTCCGGCGGGACCTGTATTACCGGCTCAATGTGATCCCCCTGAGGATGCCGGCCCTGGGGGAACGGCGGGAGTGTCTCGCGCCCCTGATTTATCACTTTTTGGATCACTTCACCCGGAAGCTGGGGCGAAGCGCGGCGCCACGGCCCTCGCGGGCGGCAATGGACGCGCTGCTGGCGCACGGGTATCCGGGGAATGTTCGGGAATTGATGAACATCTGCGAGCGGCTGGTGGTGATGACCGAGGGGGGGCGGATCGAGACGGAGGATCTGCCGGGGGACGTGCGGGGGGCCGGGGCGGGGGCCGATTGCCTGCCGGCGGCCACGATGATCCGGGGGCGGACGCTGGCCCAGACCCTGGCGGATGTGGAGCGGGCCGCCATCCGGGAGGCGATGGCGCGGCACGGGACGCAGGAGAAGGCGGCCCGGGCGCTGGGGGTGAATCAATCGACGATTGCAAGGAAACTCAGGAAGCATGGGATTGAGGATTGAATCCGGCTTTCCACCCTTATGCGGTTTTGCATAATTTGCCCACCGCCCCCCTCCCCGCCCCCGCGCCCCGTCTGTTATTTCTCCGCAACTAACCGTGATAACAGCCACATCCGCCCAGCGGCATGGTCCTTGCTAAATGGCATCGTGGCATTCTGTACGCCATTCATTCCCTTAACCCCTATTCAATCGGTAGGAAGGAGGCAGCATGATGAAGCGCGGACTTATTGCGGCAATTATCCTGGCCCTGATCGCGGCCGGCCCCGCCATGGCCCAGGAGCGGGATTTTTACAAGGTGGGCGTGATCACGTCCCTGTCCGGCGACCTGGCAACCGGCGGCAACGTGACCAAACGCGGCTACGACCTTTGGGCCGACGCGGTCAACGCGGCGGGAGGCATCGAGATCGCCGGAAAGAAATACAAGGTGGAGCTGTTTTACACCGACGCCCAGTCCAAGCCGGACCAGGGCGCTTCCGGCGCCGAGCGGCTGGCCACCCAGGAACAGGTGGACTTCGTGCTGGGCCCCTACTCTTCGGGCGTGACCCTGGCCTCGGCCCCCGTCCTTGAAAAATACAAGGTGCCCATGATCACCGGCTCGGCCGAGTCCCCCCTGATCTGGGAGCAGAAGTTCAAGTACACCTTCGGCACCATCCCCCCCGTAAACTACACCGGCGCCACCCCCATCGACACCATCAGCGGGCTCAACCCGCCGCCCAAAACCGCCGTGATTCTCGGCTCCAACGACACCTTCTCCAAGGCCACGGCCGAGGCCTTCAAGGCGGCCGCGGAGGAAAAGGGGATCAATGTGCGCAAGTTCAACATCGTGCCCACGGGGCAGGATCTGACGCCCTTCATGTCGGCGGTGAAGGTGCTGCGGCCGGATCTGGTGGCCTTCGGCGGCCATGACGAGGAGCTGATCAACCTGGTTAAATCCCTGCGGCAGATCAACTACACGCCAAAGGCTCTGCTGATGCACTACGGCGTGACGGAGCCGGCCTTTGTCGAATCCCTGGGCGCCGACGCCGAGGGCGTGTTCGGCGGCTCGGTGTGGACCGAGGCGGTGCATGCCGAGGGCGAGCTGCTGTGGAAGGACGCGGCCACCTACGCCAAGGCGGCCGAGGACGCCTTCGGCGTGTCGGCGGATTATACCCAGGCCGGCTCTTCCACCGCGGGCCTCGCCTTTCAGGCGGCTTTGATGAAGATCCAGGCACCCCCGCCGCTGTCCGAGGCGGACAAGGACGCGCTGGTCAAGGCCCTGGAGGAGATCGATGTGAAGACCTTTTACGGCCGGCTCAAGTTCGCCACGGAGGGCCGTTATTATCACGCCAACGTGGGCATCACGCCGCTTACGGTGCAGATTCAGGGGGGCAAGGCCGTGATCGTGGGGCCGGCGGATGACGCGCAGGCCCAGCCGCTGTACCCTTTGAAGCCGTGGGACGCGCGGTAGGAAGACTGCGGTAGAAAGACCGCAGTAGAAAGACCGCGGTAGAAAGACCGCAGTAGAAAGACCGCAGTAGAAAAACCAATGATAGGTCGAATTGAAACCGGGGGCATCGGCCGGGGGCGAGGGCCGGCGGCCGATGGCCTCCCATCCACCGGGAGGTAGCCATGCTCATCCTACTGCCACAGGCCATTGTGGACGGCCTGATGATCGGCGGCATCTACATCACCATCGCCATCGGATTTTCCCTGGCCTACGGCGTTATGCACATAATCGATTTCGCCGTGGGAGAGTGGATCATGCTGGGGGCGTTCCTGGGCTTTTACCTGAGCCACTGGACCCGGATCGAACCGCTCTTCTACCTGCCGGTGGTCTTCGTGGCGTTCGGCCTGATCGGATATTTGTTCCAGCCGGTCATCCATCGGGTACTCAGCGGCAAGAAGGGCAATCCGCTGCTCATGGCCCTGGTTTTCACCTTCGGGCTGGCCCTGATGTTCAAGGGGCTGGGCCTGACCATCTTCGGCTTTTACAGCCGTTCCATCCCGTCGGGTCTGTCGGCCGGATCACTGTCGCTGGAGTGGGGCAGCTTCTTTGTCACCATCCCCACCATCCGGCTGCTGGGGCTGGTTTACGCGCTGACCATCACCATACTGCTCAACCTGCTTCTGAAAAAGACCGACTTCGGCCTGGCGGTGCGGGCGCTGGCCCAGAACAAGGAGGCCGCCGGGCTGATGGGCATCAACGCAAAGCGGACCAATTCCTGGGTCTATGGGATTTATGTGGGCATAAGCGCCATGTCTGGCACGCTGATCGGGTGCATCTTTTCCATCAGCGCCCAGATGGGGGCCAAGTACACGGTGATGTCGTTTTTCATCGTGGTGCTGGCCG
>JAABTE010000171.1 GCA_011390035.1 Desulfobacteraceae bacterium
GGCCCAGCCAGGCCACGGCCGCCACTGCGAAGATGATGAACAGCAGTCGATTGTTGTTATTCATTCGGCGCGTTTCTCGATGTAGGGTTCTCCGGTCAATATTTCAATTTGGACTTGTATTTATTCAGCACTGGGGCGCCGCGCATGCCCGCTTCGTGATTCCAGCCATTTTTTTAAACTGGACTGACTCTCCCCGGAAGAGCGGCCGGCGAGGAGTCCTTCCACACTGATATCCTCATCGATGGATTCCCAATGAATGCCGCGCCCCTTTCCGATCAAGCGCCAGGCATTTCTCTCCTGGGGCGAGGCGTGCAGCAGTCTCGGATACCAGGCAATCGGGACGGAGACCGCACGGCCATCATCGAGTTCCACCACCAGAGTGTCATCCGTGACGCTCACATCATTGGCATTGGGAACTTCCATCTCAATCGCCAAAGTAGCCATTCCAATCCTCCAAAAAATACCCCGCCGCCCAACCTTAAAATACCCTCCGCCGCCAATTCTCCCCCATCGCCCGAGGGATTATAACATAATCGCCAATGGATCGTTGACCAAAAAAGAAAGTTTTCGACATGAAACATGCCAAACGCAGATGCATGTGGACGGATTTACTCTGACGGGGGGCGGCTCATGAAGTCGTCATCCGGATAGGCCGCGGATTCCGGCCACTCGGCGATCAGCTCGGCGCCCTGGCCGGGGGAGGAGCGGAGGGTGAAAACCCCGCCGGAAAGATAGACCCGCTCGCGCATGCTGGACAGGCCCACGCCGGTGCGGTCAGAATTATCCTCCCCGGCGCTTTCCGGGTCGAAGCCGACGCCGTCGTCCGAGATGATCATGCGGATGCCGCCGTCGGCATCCTCTAAGACAATGCGCACCATGCCGGCGCCGCCGTGTTTGGCGGCGTTGCTCAATGCCTCCTGGGCGACGCGGTAAATGACGATCTTCAGGTTGTCCGGGATATCCGACTCGGGCAGGTCCAGCCGGGTTTCCACGCGGATGCCGGGGAAGGCGTCTTTGAGGTCGGCGGCCCTGTTTTCAAGGGTCTTGACGATGCCGAGATGGTCGATGCTCCGGGGCCACAGGTCGGCCATGATGCGGCGGACCTCGTCGATGTTGTTTTTCAGCCCGGAGGCGATGCTCTCCAGGGAGGGGGCGGACTCCTCGTTGCCCCGCTTGATGGCGGCGGCCCGGATCTCCACGGTCATCTTGGTGGCCGTCAGGCTCTGGGCCACGGTGTCGTGCAGGTCCATGGCGATCAGCTTGCGCTCGCTCTCCTGGGCGCTGAGCAGCTTGCCCGAGAGGCGGCGAAGCTCCTGGTGCATCCGCCGGCGCTCGCTGATGTCATAGGCGGTCATCATGGCGGCGGGCCGGTCGAAATAGACGATGGGCATGGCGTGCAGCGACACCCAGCAGGGCTCGCCGGGCAGGCGCAGGGTCACCTCCAGGCTCTTCTCCCGGCAATGGCCGCCGTTTTCCCCGTTTTCCCCGTTTTCGCAATTGCCGCTGTTTTCGCAATTGCCGCCATTGCCGGAGCTTTCGCTGTCTCCGCAATCCGCGGCTGCGGCCGCGGCCACATACGCGTCGATGCGGCCATGATCCTTTTTCTCATAAAGGGTAAGGTGCGACCGGCCGGACAGGCCCTCCAGGGGCAGGCCCGCCTTTTGCAGCAGCACGGGGTTGGCATAGACAATGCGGCCCTCCTGAAGGATATAGACGCAGGCGGCGCTTCTTTCGGCGATGTGATGATACCGCTCCTCCAGCTCCACGGAATACCGGCGCCCTCGCAGCAAAACCTCCACCCGGGCCTGCAGCTCGGCCTTGTCGATGGGCGTGTAGATCAGATCGTCGATGCCCTTCCACATCTGGCGGGTGAGGATGCTGATATTCCTTCGGGAGGCCACGAACAGAAAGGGCAGAAAGACCGGATGCTCCACCTTCTTTCGCCGCAGCGCCTGTTCCCAGTTGCGCTCCAGGGCCTGGCCATCCAGGATGCCAAGGTCAAAGCGATCCGACAGGGATCGATCCTCGCCGGCGACCACTTCGTATCGGCCGCCCAGCCAGTCCGCCAGAAGGTTGCGATTGGCGTGGTTTTCCAGCAACAGCAGGATTTTGTTCAATTTAAATCCGTTTTCAGCAACAGTTTAAGGATGTTGATCAGATCGCCGGAGACAAGCGGCTTAATCATCACCCTCATGGCCCCGTGGTCAATGCTTTGGCGCTGGAGCGTATCCGTCTGCCGGGGGGAGAGCAGCAGAAACGGAACGCCGATGTCGCGCAGCAGCCGGCAGCGTTCCCATATCAAGGAGTCGAAGCCGGAAAGATCCACAAGGGCCAGGTTGATGCCGCCATCGGCGGCTTCGGCGATGGCCGCGTCCAGGGCGGTAAGATCCGGCGCCGGCCGCGTGAGGAAGCCGGCGTTTCCCAGAAACCTCTCCAGCAGTTGAAGGTTCCGCAAATTCCGGTCCACCAGCAGAATGAGCGGCCCCGCTTCTTTCACTTCCGCTTCTTCCACTTCCGCTTTTATGCCCATGGATTTTCTTTATGGAATCATTTCATGCCGGGACCTTAAAAAGCGGGTCACGGGTGGGCCGATCTCCAGTCCCGATCGGGTGACGCTGAATTTGCGAATCAGGCGGTCCATTTCCGACAGGCGCTTCTTTATGATCCAGAGTGCCCGCCCCATCTCCAAGTGGCCCTCCCCGTTCCGCTCCTCTATGTATCGCAGGAGCATGATGGTGTCCGACAGATAGCTGAGCCGGCCCTCCGTGGCGTAGGAAGCGCCGGTGAGCCGGTTGGTTTCGTCCACGATTATCACGGTGACGCCCATGTTGCTCAGGTACTTTGTCAGGGCATGTATGCGGATGATGTAATCGCCGCCCCGGATGGAGATGCGATAGCCGGAAATGGAATCGAGCACCACCATGCGGGCGCCGCTTTCTTCCACCTGCCGCCGGACATTCATGGCGAATTCGTCGGGGGTGAGAATCAGCGGCTCGACCTTCTCGATGCGCAGCAGATCCTGTTCCATCAGGCGCCGGACCGGAATGGACGTGCCCTCGCACCGGGCCAGAATCAGGCTCAACTCCTCGTCAAAGGAGTAAACCACCGCCAGCTCGCCCCGCTCCGCCGAGGCGGTGGCGAACTGATAGACCATGGTACTCTTGCCCACGCCGGACGGGCCGCTGATGGTGGTGACCGTGCCCCGCTCGATGCCGCCGGCGATCATGGCGTCCAGGCTGTCAACGCCGGAAGAGAGCCGGTCCAGCGAGAAATTCCGCCGGTGCTCATCCGGCACCAGCCGGGCATAGACCTCCATGCCGCGGCCCGTCATCTTCAGGGTGTGTTTGCCGGGCCGGAAGTCGGACCCCCGCAGCTTGGTGACGCAAAGGGTCCGTCGGTCATTTAATGCCTTCAGCTCGATGATCCCGTCGCCCAAGTATTGCAGATCCTCGTCCGGCGCCTCCGAGCTGGCCTCGGAGGTGTACAGCACAGTGGAGGCCGATTCGGACAGGAACCGCAGAAAGGAGAGAACCTGCCGGCGATACTGCGCCGGGTCCGAGGCCAGATACCGCATCTGGGTGATGGTGTCGATGACCACCCGCCGGGGTTGGAGGCGCTCCACCGCGGAGACGATCTGCCCGGTGATGGGGCCGCGCTCCACCTCCGCGGGGGAAAAGATGTCGTAGGTCTCCACCTCCGTGAAGAAGGTGGACGCCGGGCCCAGGTGGAGAAACTCGATTCCCGAAACGTTGATGCCCATGGCCGCCGCGTTGTCTCGAAGCTGATCCTCGGTTTCGGAAAGGGAGATGAACATGGATTTTTCGCCATTGTCGGCCCCGGCCCGGAGAAACTGAAGGCAAAGTGTGGTCTTCCCGCTTCCCGGCCCTCCTTTCACCAGGTAGGCGCGCTCTGGTATGAATCCGCCTCCCAGTATCTGATCCAGGCCCTCCACTCCCGATGATAATCGGAGATCAGGGGATTTGCTCGTCATTTCGCCTCCGTGTGTATCGTATTCAACTGAGCCTCAACTGAGCCTCAATAGTCTAAAGATTAAATTATAATCGGAGGCGCTGAGAATCACAAGAAAAAAACGCCCCGGCGCATCCCATGCGGGCGGACCGTCAGTTTATCGGGATGCTTCGGCCCCGGGGCCTTCGGCCCGTCAGCCCGTGGCCCCCGGCCATTGCCGCCATCTCCATGCCCTCCACCCAGTCGGCCAGGGCGGGGGGAAAGGGAACCCTGGCGGAGATCGGTTTCAAGTAGCACTGGGCGTTGAGTTCCACCCCCTCCTGGATGAGCGAGACCGGCCGGTCCGCTGAGACCACGATCACCACGATGTTCCCATGCTCGGCGGTAAAGCGCAGGGCCGAGTTGAAGCGCGCCCCCCGTGCCCGGTCCTCGCCGGCAAAGCGCCGGCCGTCCAGCAGGCAGGCAAAGCCGTGCAGCCGCAGGTCGGCCCCGATGTGGATGGCCCCGTCCAGGGTGGCCAGGCGGTGGGTCAGATCCAGCAGATTGGGATCGGCAAGCTTCAGGGGCGCGTCCAGGTACTGGCCGGAGATGTCTATGGGCGGGTCGTTCAGGTCGATGACCAGGGTGCAGCCGCGCTTGCGGTCCTCGGCGGTGTGAACGATGTCGAGCACGATCCGGAAAAGCTGGTGCTGAATCTCCGGCGGAAGGTCGGACTCCAGAAGAATCTCCTCCAGCTCCACCAGGTTGGCCCGGCGGGTGGAGGAATGGAACCGGCCGTCGAAAAAGGAACACACCAACTCATCATCCAGAAAGATAAAGCCGTGGCCCGACCGGAAATCCGCCGAGATGGTGCCCCTGGGCCGCGCGCCGGCCACAATGCCGAGGATGCACCGGCCGTCCGAGGCCAGTGCGTTGTCCGAATCCTGCACCGCCTGGAGGAGCTTTCGCACATGCTTGAAGTTGTCCAGGTTGGGCCGCTCGAGCGGCGGGAACCTGGCCAGGAAATCAAGCCCCCCGATGTATCCGGGCTGTATGAAGGCCATCGCGCCCCTGGCCCAGGCCCCCTCCTCCAGCGTCCTGGAAACCCCCAGCACCGCGTCCAGAATCGGGTAAACGCGCATGTGGATGTCCATGCCCAGGATGCGGTTGAGCCGGTCCACAATGTGGTCCCGCACAGCGTGTGTGGCGTACTCCTGAAGCACATATCCGGAGGTGCCCAGGTAGCAGGCGTTCTCCGAAACCATGTCGTGGGAAAGCAGCCAGCAGGCGTGCTCCAGCCACCGCTCGGTGGGGCCGGTGGAACACATGTCCGGGTGATGCTCGGTGAACCACATCTGGTAGAAGACGGCCTCGGAGCGGCCGCCGAAGGAGATGAGGCCGGCCAAACCCAGGTTTTTTTCGGGAAAGGGGTGGCCATAGCCCCGCAGAAGCGCCGGGGCCGGGCCGTCGGCGCGCCAGGCGTGGGAATCGAGGTAGAGTTCCCTGAGCTTGGGCTCATGGCCCCGAAGCAGGCTCTGAGGGTCATAGACGCGCATGGGAGAGTCGGGGCCAATGGCGTATATGACGGCGGCCCGGCTGGGGCCGGAAAAGTGGGAAAGGCCGTCCCGGAGGCCCTCGTAGATGTGGAATGCGCAGAGTTTGCTGATCATTTTGCCTGGCGTTTTGTTGGGCATGGGGTTCTCCTTTTTTAAAGGGGTGGTTATAGCACAGTTTGGGGTGGGGGTTCAATGTGGGGGTGGGGTGGGGGGGCTCCGTGAAAGTCTTTAGAGGCGGGGAATGTTGTCTGAACCGCTGATTTGCGCTGATTACACGGATTTCGCTGATTTTGCTTTTGGACGGCATCCCGTCGAATTCGTTCCAGGCTCGGAAGCCGGGGAATGAATCCCCCGGCAAGACCCGAAAGGCCCCTGAAGGGGCCTCGTCGCTCGATGCTTTTA
>JAABTE010000172.1 GCA_011390035.1 Desulfobacteraceae bacterium
CTTTCACCCACACGCGGAGACATCGTGGATTTCAATCCCTGCATGAAACACAAGGTTGTGCGCCAGACGGTCCGGGAGTTCGCCGAGGCGGAGCTGGGCCCCATCGCCGGCGAGCTGGACCGGCAGGCGCGCTTTCCCGCCGAGGTGATCGCGCGGATGGGGCCGCTGTCCTACTTCGGCCTTCAGATCCCGCCGGAATATGGCGGCGCCGGGCTGGACACCATCAGCTACGCCATCGTCATCGAGGAGCTGTCTCGGGTCTGCCCGGCTGTGGGGCTGTGCGTGACGGTGCATAACAGCGTGGCCGCCCATCCCATTTTCGCCTTCGGCACGCCGGAGCAAAAATACCGCTTCCTGCCGGATCTGACCGCCGGCAGGCGCATCGGCGCCTTCTGCCTCACCGAGGCCAACGCCGGCTCTGACGCCGGCGGCGTGGAAACCGCCGCGGCGGCCGACGGGGACGGCTACCGGATCAGCGGCACCAAGATCTTTGTGACCAACGGCGGCGTCTGCGGCCTGGCCCTGATCTTCGCCGTCACCGATCCGGACCAGCCCAGGCGGGCGGCCAGCGTGTTCATCGTGCCGTCGGACACCCCCGGCTTTCAGGTGGGAGAGATCGAGGATCTGTGCGGCATGCGGGCCAACCCGGTCTCGTCCATCTTTCTGGAAAACTGCCGGGTGGGGCCGGACCACCTGCTGGGCCGGCGGGGAGACGGCCTGAAGATTGGCTTAAAGACCCTGGACGCGGGCCGCATCGGCATCGCGGCCCAGGCCCTCGGCATCGCCCAGGCCGCCCTGGACGCGGCTGTGGGATACGCAAAGGAGCGCCACCAGTTCAAGCGGCCCATCGCGGCGTTTCAGACCATCTCCAATTATCTGGCGGACATGGCCACGGAGATCGACGCCGCCCGACTGCTGCTCTACCGGGCCTGCGCCCTTAAGGACGCGGGAAAATCCTATGGCGCCGAGGCGGCCATGGCCAAGCTGTTTTGCAGCGCCACGGCCTCGAAGGTGACGGGGCTGGCGGTGCAGATCCACGGCGGGTACGGCTATTCCAAGGAGTACGAGGTGGAGAGGCTGTTCCGGGACGCCAAGGTGACGGAAATCTACGAGGGCACCAGCGAGGTCCAGCGGATGGTCATCGCCCGGTCGGTGCTGGAGCGCCTGACATAGAATCGGACCTTAAACTCGCATTCCACTTTGGGAAATCATCTTCCATGCTGAAACTGATTGTCTGCGTAAAACAGGTCCCCCGGGTATCGGAGCTGCCGTGGGACCCGAAGCGGGGCGCCCTCCGCCGGGACCTGGCCGACGGCATGATGGACCCGGCGGCCAAGCGCGCCCTGGAGGCGGCCCTGCGGATAAAAGACGCGCGGCCCGCCCGCGTCACCGCCATCTGCATGGGGCCGCCCATGGCCGAGGCCACCCTGCGCGAGGCCCTGGCCCTTGGCGCGGACGCCGGCCTGCTGATCACGGACGGCCGCCTGGCCGGCGCCGACACCCTTATCACCACCACCGTCCTGGCCGCGGCCATCAGAAGCCGATGCCCCGATTTCCATCTGGTCCTGTGCGGCCGGCAGACAAGCGACAGCGAGACCGCCCAGGTGGGGCCGCAACTGGCCGAGGCGCTGGAGGTGGCCGGCGTCGCCTATGTGGAGCATCTGGAGATTCTCCCCGATGCGGAATCGGAAGGGGAAGCGGCGCCGGAATCCGGAGCGAGCCAGATGGACTGCGGCATGGACCGCGACATTGGCCGCATACGGGTCCGGCGGCTGTGCGACGGCTTTCTGGAGACCCTGGAGATGGCCCCGCCGGCGGTGATCACCATCAGCGACCGGGAATACCGGCCCCGGCACGCGCCCATGGCCGGATTGCAGACGGCCTTTGAAAAAGGCGTGGTGGAAACGCTGGACGCCGCCGCGCTGGGCCTGCCGCCGGATCTTTCTGCGGCCGCCCGGTCGCCCACGCGGATTCTGAGGGTCTATTCGCCCGCGGCGGAAAAGCGCAATGTGGCGCTGCGGGGGTCGGCGTCCAAAATCGTCGAGGCCCTGTTTCAGCAATATGACGACCGCATCGGCGGCGCCGCGGGCCGGGACATCAAGCCGCCGGAGGAAGAATAGATGATCTGGGTGTTCGGCGATTATCGCAATTATTTTCAAAACCGCGTCACCCTTCAGCTTCTGGCCAAGGCGCGGTCCCTGGCCGAAGACAGCGGAGCGCTTGTCTGCGCGGTGGCGCTGGGCCATGGGGTGGATGAATACGTTCGGGAATACATCGCCCACGGGGCGGATCGGGTCTATGTGATGGATCATCCGGCCCTTGCCGCCTACAGCGCCGCCACCTTCGCGGCCCTTCTGGCGGGCCTTGCGAAAACGCACCGCCCGGAGATCATCCTGGTGGGGGCCACCGATTTCGGCCGGGAGCTGGCGCCCCGGGTGGCCCGCCGGCTCGACACGGGCCTGACCGCCGACTGCGTGGATCTGAGCATCAATGAAGACGGCCTGCTGAAACAGACGGCGCCTGCCTTCGGCGGCAACCTGCTGGCGGAGATCGTCACGCCCCGCCACCGGCCCCAGATGGCAACGGTGCGGCCCGGCATCTTCGCCGAGCTGCCCCATGACGACCAAAGGCGGGGGGAGCGGGTGGACGCGCCCCCGCCCGATCCGATGCCCGCCGATCCTGCAACGCTCGTGGAATCGGTCTTTGCCCCCCGGCGGGACCAGCGCCTGGAGGAGGCCCGGGTGGTGATCTGCGGCGGCCGGGGCATGGGCAGCCGGGCCCGGTTTCGGCGGCTGTATGAGCTGGCGGGTCTTCTCAACGGCGAGGTGGGGGCCACCCGGCCGGTGGTGTATGCCGGGTGGGCGGATCATGAGGCTCTGGTGGGGCAGGCGGGCCGGCAGATCAAGCCCCGGCTGCTGTTTTCCTTCGGCATCAGCGGGGCGATTCAGCATACGGCGGCAATTCATGACGCGGAGTTTATCATCGCCGTGAACAAGAACCCGGAGGCGCCCATGATGAAGATGGCGGATGTGGCCATCGTGGCGGACGCCGGGCAGGTGAGCGCGGCGCTGATCAAGCAGTTGAAGGAACGGCTGAGGAAGCATTCATGAACCACCGACTTGCCGCGGCATGCCTTCCGGCCGGCATCCTGATCAATTTGCTGGGCGGGGGCTTGAACCAGTGGCTGGAATCGCCGATCTTTCTGGACAGCGTCGGCACCATTCTGGCAGCGGCCGTCACCGGCCCGTGGCTGGGGGCGGCGGTGGGGTTTTTGTCGAATGTGGCGATGGGGTTTCTGAACAATCCTGTGGCGGTGCCCTTCGGCATTGTCAATGCGGCCATCGGGATTGTGGTGGGGCTTTTGAGCCGGTGGCGGGGGTTCGTGGATCCGCTGACGCCGCTTTGGGCCGCTTTGATATTGACGATTGTCTGTCCGCTGCTGGCAACACCCATCGCGGTGTATCTGTTCGGAGGCGTCACCGGCGGCTACCTGGACCGGTTCGCCACCGTTATGGTGGCATCAGGGTATCAGATCTTTTCCAGCGCCTTTCTGGTGCGGATTCCGGCCAACTTCGCCGATAAGCTGGTCAGCGCCTACCTGGTGGCCGGCTGTTTGCGCCTGTCGCCCTCCGGATGGCGCGGGATGGCGGACGGAAAGAGCGGCGGACCGGTTCCGGCCGGAGACGGCGCGTCCGGCCCGGAGGGTCGAGGCGACGGCGGAAGCGGCCCATGACCGGCCGGCGGGCCAAGGCCATGCTTCTGGCCCTGCTCCTGCCGCTGCTGACGGCCACCGGCGGGTGGGGGATAGAGACCCTGACGGCCACCGGGGGGTGGGGGCTGGAGACCCTGACGGTGGTGGGGGAAAGCGAGGCGGCGCCCTTCTCGTTTCTGGACAGGAACAACCGGCCCGCCGGCATCTTCATCGATCTGTGGAGGGAATGGTCCGACCGCTCCGGCATCGGGGTCGCATTCAAGCTGCTGCCGGCTTCCGAAATCCGGCCGCCCCGGCCCGGCGAGGCCGCGGCCCTCATGGCGGTGATGGGGGACAACCCGCCGGCGGGCCTGCGCCTGACAGATCCCTTCCTTTCCCTGCCCGTTCACATCTTCACCCACGCCCAGGTCGATCCGCTGGGATCGATCGACGCTCTTGTGGCGTTCAGGGTGGGGGTGATGGCCCATGACGGCACCGCCAGCTTCATCTCCCGATACGCGCCGGACACGCCCGTCACCATCTACCCTGATTACCCGCGCCTGATGGCCGACATCGCCGCCGGCCGGATTCGCGTGCTTGCCCTCAACACCTCCGAGGCGCTCTTCCACCTGGCCCGTGCCGGCCAGTTGCTGGCCTTTCGGATGAGCCAGTCTCCCATCTTCGACATCTCCGTCCGGGCCGGCGTGCCCGCCGGCGATCCGGATCTTCTGGCGCGGGTGGATGCCGGATTGGCGGCGATCCCAGTCCAGCGCCGGGAGGCAATCCTTCGGCAATGGACCGGCACCGCCCTCGGCCACCGGGTGCCCTGGGCCCTGGTGAGCGTGGGCATTCTGCTGCTGGTTTCCGGCGTGTCCGGGTTCATCTTCTGGATCTGGAGTAATGAACTGAAGCGGAAGGTGAAGCTGGCCACCGCCGACCTGGTGGAAAAACAGGACCAGCTTCTGGAATCCGAATCCCGCCTGCGAAAGAGCGAGCAGCGGCTGCAGGCCATCAACGAGGAGCTGGAAGAGCGGGTGCGGGAGCGCACCAACGCCCTGACCGCGGCCAACCTGAATCTGGAGGAGGCGGTGCGAAAAACCCGGCAGATGGCCCGAACCGCCGAGGCGGCCAACGTGTCCAAGGGCCAGTTTCTGGCCAACGTGAGCCATGAGATCCGCACCCCCATGAACGGCATCATCGGCGCCTGCGAGCTGGCCCTGGCCGCAAACCCCGAGCCCCGGCAGCGGGAATACCTCAGCATCGTCCACACCTCCGCCACCTCACTGCTGACGCTGATTAACGACATCCTCGACTTTTCCAAGATCGAGGCAGGCCGCCTGGATCTGGAACAGATCGCCTTTGCCCCCCGCTCGGTGGTGGAGGAGGTCTGCGACCTTTTCTGGGAAAAGCTGCTGGAAAGCGACATCGAGATGGTGCTGGACATCGCCCCGGACCTGCCCGATTCGGTGATCGGCGATCCCTTCCGACTGCGCCAGGTGCTGATCAACCTGCTGGCCAACGCCTTTAAATTCACGCAGACAGGCCAGATCGCCGTCAGCGCCGGAACTGCTGCCTTACCGGCGCCGTCCGGGGAGGCAGCCAGCGGGGACGCGGCCGCCGCCCGGGAATTGATATTCACTGTGCGGGACACCGGCATCGGCATTGATCCGGCCCGAATAGACCAGCTCTTCGACGCCTTCACCCAGGCGGATGGCACCGTTTCCAGAAAGTACGGCGGCACCGGCCTGGGCCTGGCGATCTGCAAGCGGATCGTCAACCTGATGGGCGGCGATATCCGGGCGGAAAGCCATCCGGGCCGGGGCAGCGCCTTCACCTTCACCGCCTGTTTCCGCCCGGATGCGGCGCCGGATGTCTGCGGGCCGCCCGCGCCGGCGGCCCTTGCGGGGCGTCGCGTTCTGCTGATGGAGGACAATTCGGACGCCGCCGCGGCCATCGAAGCCGAACTGAGCGCCGCCGGATGCCGGACGCATCGGCTGGCACGGATTCCGGACCCACTCGGGAAAATGGCCCTGATCAGCGCAAGCCTTTCCAGCATGGATCTCCCCACCGCGGACCTTTCCGACGCGGACCTTTCCGGCGCAGACCTTTCCGGCGCAGACCTTTCCAACGTGGACCTTTCCGGCATGGATCTTTCCGGCGTGAACCTTTCCGGCATCGACCTTTCCAGCATGGATCTTTCCAGC
>JAABTE010000173.1 GCA_011390035.1 Desulfobacteraceae bacterium
GGGTGGCGATGGTGGCGCCGAGCCCGGAATTCCTGGCCAGCCTCCCCAACGGCAAGATTCCGGACCGGAACGACTTCTGGACCTTTGAAGGACGGGACACGGAGCGGGTGGCCTGCTGGCGGGAAGCGATGGCCCGGGGACGGGAGATGGCGGACGCCTTCATGGAGGCCGTTGAGAGCGGGCGGATTCGCGACAGGGTCGTTCCGCTCTGACGGGCCCGGCATGCATCCGCCGCCACTTGCCAAAAAGGCGAAACGAGAGTATAAACGAAGATGAAGATGATGAACCCTTTATGGAAGAAGATGATGAACCATTTACGGAAAAGGAAAACAAGCCCATGTTGAAAAAGCTGTTTATTATCGGCGCCGTCTGCCTGACGACGGCCCTTCCCCCCGCCCTTGCCGCAGACGGCCCCGCTCGCCAGGGGCAGTGGCAAATCACCGTGAAAACGGAGATACCCGGCATGCCCATGGCCATGCCGCCCATGACGCATACCCAGTGCGTCTCCGACGAAAACGCCATCCCCCAGCAGGCGGAGCCGAATCAGGAATGCCAGGTGCTGGAAAATAAAGTGGAAGGCAACCGCCTGACATGGAAGATGGTCTGCCAGGATGGCGAAACCCGCGCCGAAAGCGCCGGCAGCATCACCTATGCCGGCGACACCTTCGCTGGCGCCGTGGAGACCGTGATCACGGAACCGGGCGAGACGCCCATGACGGTCACCAACAAGATGACCGGCAAGCGCGTGGGCGACTGCCGGTAAAAACTTTCAGCGGGGGCGGTTTACGCCGCCTCCGGGTCCTTCATCCGCCTCCCGCCCCGCATTACTTGACACACACCCGGTTGCGGCCTTCCCGCTTGGCGTCGTAAAGCGCCGCGTCCGCGCGCTTGAGGATTTTATCGATGGCATCATCGCCGATCTCGGCCCAGGAAACCCCGATGCTGACCGTATAGCAGATGCTCGCCTCCGGGGTTTGAACGGGCGTGGTTCCCAGCCCCAGCCGGACGCGCTCGGCCACGTCAATTGCGCCTTCACGGCCCGTCTCCGGCAGGATGAGGGCGAACTCCTCTCCCCCCAGCCGGCATACATGATCGCAGTTTCGCAAGGCATCCCGGCACATCCGTGTGAGGGCCTTTAGCACCTCGTCTCCGCCCTGATGGCCGTAGATATCATTGACCTTCTTGAAATGATCGATATCCAGCATCAGGATGGAAAAGTCCCGGCCGTAGCGGCGATACCGCTCGAACTCATAGTTCATCACTTCCATGAACTTGCGCCGATTCATGGCGCCGGTGAGCGGATCGGAGGTGGCCATCACCGTCAGCTCCTCTTCCAGCCTTTTCCGATCCGTGATATCCGTGACGATGGTCACCCCGTGGGTGCCCATGGGCATGTAGCGAAACTCGATAACCCTGGCCGACTGATCCCGGCAGGCAATCCTTCGCTCAAAAGGGTTGATGTCCCGCCCGGATTGATGCGACATCTGCACGTTGCGCTGCCACAGCTTCATGGACTGAAGCCGATAGTCTTCCGAGGGACACGCCAGCCGCCACCATGCGTCGATGTTGGGCACCTCCGCCATGTCGTAACCCGAAAGCTCCACGAACCGCTGATTGACGTAAAGTATGTTATGGTCGATATCCGTCAGAACAATGCCGAGGGGGGCTTTTTCCACCAGTTCCCGAAACCGCTGTGCGTTTTCATCCTCTCCGGCGGCCGCCTGCTCCATGATCACTTGGTTTTCCAATTTCGTTTCCTCTCCTTCCGATCATTTCCGTACGCGCTCCCACCTAATTTCATATTTGACATAAACTGCGCAAAAATGCCATTTGATTTTTAATAAAGATCGATTTTTCTCATATGAAAGTATTCAGAACCTCTTCGTCCGGATCATGTTGACCACCACCCATAGCCCCAGCACCGCCGACACGATATAGCCCGCGATGCCGAAGGCCGGATACCCGAACAGATAGGGCCGCACCCCGGTGGTGATGATCATTGACGAGCCGATGATCAGCGCGGCGATGATGATGCCGAAGGTGAGCTTGTTGGAGGTGTTTTCCAGGGTCTCCTGAAGGTCCTGGAGGTTTTCATGCTCGAAGCGCACCCGCATCTCCCCCAGCTCCAGCTTGGAAAGGATCTTGCCCAGCCGCCGGGACAGCCCCCCCCGGCTGGTGAACAGGCCCGAAAGGTTGGCCGCCATGTTGCCCAACATCCGGTCCGGCCGGTACCTCTCCCGGGCGATGCGCTCCACATAGGGCTCGGCCTCCTCGATCACGTTCAGGTCCGGATCGATGTTCCGGGCCGCCCCCTCCAGGGTGATCAGGGACTTGATCATGGTGGCGAAATCCGAGGGCACTCCAAGCTGGAACTCCCGCATGGAGTGGGTGATGTCCAGCAGCAGGCGGCCCAGGTTCATCTGCCGCACCGGGACGGCGCCGTAGATGTCCGAGATCTCCAGCAGCTCCCGCTCCAGGCCCCGCCGATCGATCTCCTCGCTCTTATGCACGGCGATCTTCAGCACCGCGTCGAGCATCCCCTGGCCGTCGCCGTCGGCGATGGCCCGCACCAGGTCCACCAGGTCGTACCGGTCCCGGCTCGTCAGGCGGCCCACCATGCCCCAGTCCAGCAGGCAGAAGCGTCGGTCGGGCATGAGCAACATATTGCCGCTGTGGGGGTCGGCGTGGAAGAAGCCGTCCCGGAAGATCTGGGAGATGCCGGCCCGCAGCCCCAGCCGGGCCAGCTCGTGGCGGTCTTCCATGGCGGCGAAATCCAGATTCTTGATCTTTTCCCCCCGCACATGCTCCATCACCAGCATCTGGCCGGTGCAGTATCGCTGGTACACGTCCGGGATGTAAATGCCGGGCTGATCCTTCATGTTGCGCTTGGCGATGACCTGGTACCTGGACTCCCGCTGGAAGTCCAGCTCCCGCATCAGGGTGCGCCGGGTGACCCGGGCCAGCTCCGGCAAATCGTACAGGCGCATCTCCTCGTAGCGCTGGTCCAGCCTTTTGGCGATGGCGACCAGGATGTCCAGGTCCTGCTCTATCACCTTGCGGATGCCGGGCCGCTGCACCTTCACGGCCACGGCCGGCCCGCTTTTGGATAGCGCCGCCCGATAGACCTGGGACAGGGAGGCCGCGGCGATGGGGTCCGGGTCGAACACCGGGAACACCTCCTCCACCTTCCGCCCCAGGCTGGCCTCGATCACCTCCCGGGCCTCGGCGTAGTCCACCTCCGTCACCGTGTCCTGGAGCTTTTGCAGCTCCACCACCAGGTCCGGCGGAATCAGGTCCGGCCGCATGCTCATGAGCTGGCCCAGCTTGACGAAGGTGGGCCCCAGATCCTCCAGGGTCCGACGCAGTCGCTCGTAAGTGCCGCCGCCCGAAGATATCTGGCCGGCGGCGGAATCCCCCTCCCCGGCGTCCGTCCGGCTGTGGTCGCCGCCCGGCAGGTCCATCCGCTCCACCATGTCCGCGAACCCGTGCTTGATCAGCGTCAGGACGATGTCCTTAAACCGCCCGAGCTTGGAAAGGGACTTGATTTCCATGCCTATTTTCCTTCCCGGCTCCGGGCCAGCCGGTTCTGCTCGTCCAGACAGGCCTCAAGCTGTTTTTCCACAATGCCCAAACGAATCTCCATGGCGTCCATCTTGTGCTTGAGCCGCTCCACGTTCTCCTTGCGGCCCACGCCGATGTTCTCCATGCCGTCCCGCAGGGCGTCGGAGACTGCCTTTTCCAGCCGGTTGAACTGCTTTTCTCCGCTGCCGACCAAATCATCGGCCAGCCGGCGGGCATCCTCCTCGCTCAGCTTCGCCTCCTTCACCAAGTTTCGGGATATTTCCTCGATCCTATCCCGGGTCAGCACCACGGCTCCGAGACCGGCCATCAGCCCATTGCGCAATTCCTTGAACATATTCACCGCCTCCCTTGGGTCGTCGCTGTAAAAAGAGACTTCAAAAAAAACCCCGTAATTGTTACACCTTAATTGTTACACCTTAGCAGAATCCCGGCCAAAGATAAAGTGGGAAAACCCCCATTTGCCCCATTGAGTGACGCGAAAATGCGGCCGGAACCGAATAAGCCTTGACAAAAGGCGCGGATCTTACTAATGATACTCTCTTTATATATGATGCGAGCCATATGTGATGAGAATGACGGTATCGAATCGATACCCCGAAAGAAGCAACGCTGAACCAACAATGAAAGGAGAAACAAACCAATGTCGAATTTGATTCCCCCCCATGGCGGAAAAGGCCTGACCTGCTGCCTTCTGGAAGGCGCCGAACTCGAGGCGGAAAAGAAAAAGGCCGCCGGCCTCAAGCAGATCCCCATCACGCCCCGCGTCAAGGGCGATCTGATCATGATGGGCATCGGCGGATTCAGCCCCCTGACCGGCTTCATGACCAAGGCGGACTGGAAGGGCGTGTGCGATAACTACCTGCTGGCCGACGGCACCTTCTGGCCCATCCCCGTCACCTTTGACGTGTCGGCCGCCGACGCCGCCGCCATCAAGGTGGGCGAGGAGATCGCCCTGGTGGACCCGCAGACCAACGTCGTCATGGCCACCATGAAGGTCACCGAGAAGTACGAGATGACCGAGGCCGACAAGAAGTTCGAGTGCGAGAAGGTCTTCATGGGCGAGGGCACCCCCACCGCCGATGAGTTCTGGAAGATCGCCAAGGACGATCATCCGGGCGTGCAGATGGTCATGAACCAGAAGGAGTTCAACCTGGCCGGCCCGGTCAAGGTCCTCAGCGAGGCCGAGTACCCGGTGAAGTACAAGGGCATCTATCAGCGCCCGTCCGAGTCCCGCAAGATCTTCGATGATCGCGGCTGGAAAGAGGTGGCCGCCCTTCAGCTCAGAAACCCCATGCACCGCTCCCACGAGTACCTGGCCAAGATCGCCGTGGAAGTGTGCGACGGCGTCTTCATCCACAGCCTGGTGGGCAACCTGAAGGCCGGAGACATTCCCGCAGACGTGCGCGTCAAGTGCATCGACTCTTTGGTGAAGAACTACTTCGTGGAAGACAAGGTCGTGCAGGGCGGCTACCCGCTGGACATGCGCTACGCCGGTCCCCGCGAGGGCCTGCTCCACGCCACCTTCCGCCAGAACTATGGCTGCTCCCGCATGATCATCGGCCGGGATCACGCCGGCGTGGGCGATTTTTACGGCATGTTCGAGGCCCAGACCATCTTTGACAAGATCCCCTGCCCGTCAGAGCCCGGCAAGGCCCTGCTCTGCACCCCGCTGAAGATCGACTGGACCTTCTACTGCCACAAGTGCGACGGCATGGCATCCCTGCGCACCTGCCCGCACGGCAAGACGGACCGCGTGCTGCTGTCCGGCACCATGCTCCGCAAGATGCTCTCCGAGGGCGGCGACCTTCCGGATCACTTTGGCCGCGACGAGGTGGTGGTCATTCTGCGCCAGTACTACGAGGGCCTGACCGACAAGGTCGAGATCAAGACCCACAAGGCGGCCACCGGCGCCTAATCCGCGCCATGTGCCGTTTCAGCGCGTAAAGCTGCTTTAAGCGCATAAAAAAATCCGGGGGGCTTTAAAAGGCCCTCCGGATTTTTTTTTGCGCGGATTTTTTTTGCGCGGGATTTTTCAGGTGTTGTTTAAGCGCCTGTTTTCTATTTCTTCCCGGCTTTCACCCGTTCCGTTATCCATTCCAGCCACGGGTCCAGCCCCTCCCCGGTCTTGGCGGACATCTCGAAGATCGCCATGTCCGGCTTCACCTGGAGGATGTAGTCGCGCGCGGCATTGATATCGTAGTCCAGGTGCGGCAGCAGGTCGGTCTTGTTAAGGATGGCCGCGTCGCACACCCGGAACATGAGCGGGTATTTGATGGGCTTGTCCTCCCCCTCGGTGACG
>JAABTE010000017.1 GCA_011390035.1 Desulfobacteraceae bacterium
TGTGTTTCCAGCAGTCCCATGCCGTCCCGGAGCCTGTCCAGAATGGCACGGTAGCCGGCGGCGGTGGCACCCATCTCGGGAACCCGCTCATGGAGAAGCGACAGGGGGATGAGCGCCCGCTCCGGCCCATCCACGGGAAAGCCTTCAGGAAGGGATGCTGTCAGAACCGCCGCCGTTTCCGGATTGGCGGCCATTTCCATCAGGGATTCGGAAATGAGGCCGGCCAGATAGCGCCGGGACCGGAAGCCGTAATGGGCCGCGGCATCGTCCGTTTCCGGCGCCGATGAATCGCGCACGATGAACGGATGCGTGGCCATGACCTTCCGAAGCGCGGCCAGGCGGCTGGGAAAATCATCGGCGATGCGGATCTCGATGTTCGGCTCCTGCCAGGATCTGACAAAGGCCAGCTCGTCGGCAAGGGCGTCGAGCCATTTATCCCGCCATTGCGCCTCGCCCCCCAGGGAGGGGGCGGCCCTGGCCAGGGCCTGGTAGGTCTCCAGCTTCTCCAGCCGGCGCCGGTTGGGGGGCGCCGGCTCCCTCAGCGCCGCCTCCACCCGCCGCTGAAACGCCGCGTCCAATTCCGATAGCGCCCGGCCGAAAAAGCCGATTCGGGCCATGGCCCCGCCATGGATCTTCTGTATCCGCTCGATCTCGGCGGCGTCGATGTGCTCCAGTTGGCCGGCGGCCAGCCGCTCCGTCATGTTCCGGATGAACCACTCGTCCTGGCGCTTGATGGTGTAAAGGGGGATGAGGACCACGGCGAGGCAAAGAACGAGTGTGGGGGCGGCCACGGCCACGGTCCGGAGGGCCTGCCTTTGCCCGGAATCGGGCTGGCCGGGCTGCCCCTCTTGCCGTTGCGCGCTCAGAACAGCCCCTTGAGGAAAAACACGATCATAAAAACGGCAACGGCGTAAAAGAGGACATCCACGATACCGAAGCCGATCCACTTCCGGACCCTGGCAATGCCGACAATGCCGAATTCGGTCGCATGGTCCCCGGTGGCAATGCCGAATTCGGCCGTCCGGTCCCCGGTGGCGATGCCAAATTCGGTAGTCCGGTTCCCGGTGGCGATGCCAAATTCGGACGTCCGGTTCCCGACGGCATCCAGGGGAACCTCCATTGACCGGGCCAGGGGGGTGTTTTCGCCGGCCGCCAGGGGTTCCGACATGCCTTCTGCCGCCGTCGGGGCTTCAGCGCCCCCCCAGAGGGCCGCCATGACCGTTTCGTCGGGGGCCTCCCAGTCTGCCAGGGGGCGGGTGTCGGCCGGCAGCGTCTCCGCCAGCGGCAGATCCGCCGGCGGCCAGGGCGCCTTCCCCTCCTCCGGCAGGTCCGAAAGGGGCAGATAGGATCGGGCCGTGGCCCGCTGGTCCGCGCCGATGGCGGTGACAGACAGCTCTTTTAAATGCCAGCAGAGGGTCACCTTGGCCGGCCCGCTTCGCACGGCGCCGCCGATGACGCGGGTTTCGCCGTCCGCAAGGTAGATCGCCTCCGTGGGCATGTAGCCCACGGAAAAATCGGTGAGGTGGCCGTCCCGCACGTTGATGGCGGCGTCGCGGCCGGCCTCGGTGTCGGAAAAGCGCACCCGGCACTCGAGGGTATCGCCCTTTCTGGCAAACCCGCCGGCGCTGCCCAAAACACCAGACACGGTGGCGCGGTTGTGGCTGTCCAGCAGGGGCACCCGCCCCTCCGGCGGCAGCCGGGCGCCCTCGAGGATCAGGATCTCATCCACGAAATCGCCCCGCCCCGGGTCCCAGACGCGCACCGGGCTCTCGGTGACGGCCGTCACCGCAACGGAGCGGCCGGCCGCGTCGAAGGTCTGCGGCCTGAAGCCGGCGCCGGCGGCGTTGCGGGTGAAAATGGCATCAGTCATGGCATCGTCTCCGCGCCCCTATTCCCGCAGCACCTCGAAGATATCGAATTCCTCCATGTGATAATCGGCGGTGGGATAGATCTCGATCTTGCCCCCGATGTGGCGCTCCAGGGCGGAAATGATCTGGCTCTCCTCGTCATGGAGCAGCTCGGCGATCTCGGGGTTGACCCGCAGGGTCAGCTTCAACCCCCTGAAGTCCTGGGCCTCCCGGATCACCTCCCGATAGATGTTGTAGCAGATCGTCTGCCGGGAGATCAGATACCCTTCGCCCTCGCAGTAAAAGCAGGGCTCGCACAGGGTCCGGGTGAGGGAGCGGCGCACCCGCTTGCGGGTCATCTGCATCAGGCCCAGCTCCGACATGGGCAGGATGTGGGTCTTGGAGCGGTCCTTTTTCACCGCCTCTTTCAGGGCGTTATAGACCTTTTCCTGGTTGCTCTTTTTCTCCATGTCGATAAAATCGATGATGATTATCCCCCCGATGTCCCGCAGGCGGATCTGGTAGGCGATCTCTTTAACCGCCTCCAGGTTGGTCTTTAAAATCGTCTCCTCCAGGTTGTGCTTGCCCACATAGCGGCCGGTGTTCACGTCTATGGCCACCAGGGCCTCGGTCTGCTCGATGATGATGTAGCCGCCGGATTTGAGCCACACCTTGCGCTTCAGGGCCCGGGAGATGTCCCCCTCCAGGTTGTAGGCGTCGAATAGCGGCTCGCCGCCCTCGTACAGCTCCACGGAATCCTTGAGGCCGGGCATGAAGGTGTCCAGAAAGGAGCGGATGGCGTCGTAGCCCTCCCTGCTGTCGATCACCACCTTTTCCGCCTCGTCCAGCAGAAGATCCCGCACGGCCCGAAGGCTCACGGTCAGCTCCCGGTGCAGCAGGGAGGGGGCCGGAGCGCCCTTGTATTTGGCCTGGATCGATTCCCACAGGTTGTTCAAAAAGGCCATCTCGTAGGTCAGCTTGGCCTCCCGCACCCCCTCGGCGGCCGTGCGCACTATGTAGCCCACGTTGTCCCGCCGCAGGCCCATCACCAGGTCCCTCAGGCGGCTGCGCTCGGCCTCGTCCTCGATGCGGCGGGAGACGCCCACATGGCCCGAGGTGGGCATCAGCACCAGAAAGCGGCCCGGCAGGGAGATGTAGGTGGTGACCCTGGAGCCCTTGGTGCCCATGGGGCCCTTTGACACCTGGACCATGACCTCCAGCCCCTCGGTGAGCAGATCCTCAATGGGAGGCTGAACGGCCCGCCGCGGGGGGGCGTCCGCGGGCGGGGGCACCTCGTCCTCCGGGGCGCCGTTTTCCTCGAACAGGTCCTCGAAGACCTGGTGATCCACCGGCATGATGTCGTCCACATAGATGAAGGCCGCCTGGCTCAGGCCCACGTCCACAAAGGCCGCCTGCATGCCGGGAAGCACCCGCTGAACCCGGCCCTTATAGATGTTGCCGGCGATATCGGCGTCATCGCGCCTGCGGATATACAGCTCGGCGATGGTGCCGTCTTCCAGCAGCGCCACGCGGGTTTCATGATCGCTGGCGTTGATGACCAACTGCCTGTACATGGCTTTCCAGTTTAATGACGCGGACGCGCCCAGCGGACGCGGCGTCGAATCCGAATATTTGCATCAGCGCCTCGGCGGGCCGGACCATCCGGCCGGGGCCCTGTTCCAGGCAGAGCCTGAGGTATCCTGGCGACCGCCATTCCAATAACTGGATCATAGCCCGTAAATCAAATTTTTTCAACTTTCCCTTGCGATTTGTCCGCTCAATCACCGCCGATTCCAGCGCCAGAAAGGCGTCCGCCATGGCCTTGTCGAAAGGAAGGTCCTCGGGCGAGCGGATCTCGTAAAGCGTATGCCGGTCCGTCTGGGGCGCCCCGCCCGGGGCGGGCCCGACCGCCACGATCCGCAGCCCCTCGGGCAGGCCCGGATTGACCTTTTCCGCCAGATCCTCCGACGCCCAGCGCCGGGCCACGGCGATGTCGAAAATCTCGTCGTGGCTCTCCATGCCCAGGGGAAGGGGATCGTCGAAGGCCACCTTCGGCATGGGGTGAAAGCCCTGGGAGTATTTCATGGGCGCACCGGCGCGGCGCAGGGCCCGGGTCAGCAGATTCACCATCTCCAGGTGGCCGAAGAACCGGGCGGGACCTAGTTTTTCATAATGGACCCGAAGCTTTTTAAAGTCGCCGCCGTCCCCGGCCGAACCGCCGGCCGCCGGACTGCCGCCCCCCGGACCGCCGCTTCCCGGACTGACGCCCGCCGAACCGCCGGCCGCAGGACTGCCGCCTCCCGGACCGCCGCTCAATGATCCGACCTCCGCCCGGGCGGCCCCCATTTCCGCCGGCGCGGACGCCATGGGCGGATGGCGAAGGGGCGCAAGGGTTTTAAAATCGCAGACGCCGCACCCCTGGCACTCCCCGAGGGAGCAGTCGGGGGTAAGCCGGCCGGCGAAGGCCCGCTCCCATTCCTCCCGCAGAAAATCCTTAGACACGATCCGGATATGATCCCAGGGCAGCGGCGCGTCAAGGGGCCGGGAGCGGGACACCTCGGCGTCGGCGTCGATGCCGGTTTCGGCCAGGGCCGCGGCCCACCGGTCGGCCCTGAAGTGATCGCTCCATCCGTCCAGGCGGCATCCGGCCCGATAGGCGGCCTCCAGCAGCCGGCTCAGGGACCGGTCTCCCCGGGCGAAAAGGCCCTCCAGCCGGCTGATGTCCGGGCTCTGCCACTTGAGCCGGACGCCGGGCATCCGCAGCCGGTCCCGCAGCCAGTTGATCCGCTCCATGGCCTGGGCGGCATCCAGTTGCGCGGCCCACTGAAACGGGGCGTGGGGCTTGGGAATGAAGGCGCCCACGCTCACGTTTATATTCGGCCGGCCCCCGCCCGGCCCCCGGAGCTTTCGGAGCCGGTTCACAAGATCCACGATGCCGGCAAGGTCTTCCATCGTCTCGGTGGGCAGGCCGATCATGAAGTACAGCTTGATCACCCGCCAGCCCATCTCGAAGGCGGCCCCGACGGTATCCATGATGTCGGCCTCGGCGATGTTCTTGTTGATGACGTCCCGCAGCCGCTGGGTGCCGGCCTCCGGGGCGATGGTAAAGCCGGTCTTGCGCACCCGCCGGATCAGCTCCATCAGCTCCGGGGTAAGGGTGCCGGCCCGCAGCGACGGCAGGCTCACGGCCACCCGGTCTGCGGCGCACCGGGCCATCAGCCGGGTCATCAACGGGGCGATGTTGGCGTAGTCGCCGGCGCTAAGAGACAGCAGGGACAGGTCCTCGTACCCCGTTTGGCCCAGGCACCGGTCCGCCAGATCCAGCAGAGCCTCCGGCGAGCGCTCCCGCACGGGCCGGTAAATCATGCCGGCCTGGCAGAAGCGGCACCCCCGGGCGCATCCCCTGGCGATCTCGATGCGAAGCCGGTCATGCACCGGCTTTCCGAAGGGCATCACCGGCGCCTCCGGAAAGGGGGCCGCGTCAAGGTCGTTGACAATGGCGCGTTGAATTGTTACATAATCCGAATATTTGGGAATCAGGCGAGGGCCTTCGGCCGCCTCGTCTCCGGACGGATGGAAAAAGCCGGGCACATAAACGCCCCGGATGCCGGCCCAGGCCCTTAAAAGGCCTTCCCTGTCCCCCGGCGACGAGCCGCTCCATTCGAGCCAGATCCGCGTCATCTCCTGGATGACGTCTTCCCCCTCTCCGATCACCATGGCGTCGAAAAAATCGGCCACCGGCTCCGGATTGCACGCGCAGGGCCCGCCCGCGATGATCAGCGGATGCCCCCCGTTCCGGTCCGACGCCCGAAATGGGATGCCGGCCAGATCCAGCATGGTGAGGATGTTGGTATAGTTGAGTTCGTAAAGCAGGCTGAACCCTATGATATCGAATCGGGCAAGGGGGGTTGCCGTTTCCAGGGAGGCCATGGGAAGGTGCGCCTCCCGCAGGGCCGCCTCCATGTCCGGAGCGGGGGCGAACACCCGCTCCGCGGCGATGTCCGGATGGCGGTTGAGGATGTGGTAGAGGATCTGCATCCCGAAATGGGAGGTGCCGATCTCGTACAGGTCCGGAAAGGCCAGGGCGAAACGCAGTCGAACCGTTCCCGGCGGCTTGCGGACCGCGTTGATCTCCGTGCCCAGATACCGGCTGGGGCCGGAGACGCACGGCAAGATGTCTTGAACGCTTTTGTCGATCATGATATATGTGAAAATGTATTAAAATTAGGTTTTAAAACCGCGTCAAATCGATTATCTTGCGATAGTCCGTTTTCAGTTGAGGCGGATGAATGCCAACACCAAGCGGAAAGTATAAGGCAAAACACATCAGATGCCAATATCAAAAGCCGTTATCATTCGGACATTCTCGCTGACGCTTCTGGCGGCCCTGTGCGCCGCTGGATCGTCGGTCCCGCCGGCCGGGGCCGTTTCCAGGGAGACGCCGGTGGTGATCGCCGCACGAAAGGCGGCCCCGGCCGTAGTCAACATCGGCTCCCGCCGCGAGGTGGCCGTCCACCCCTTCGGGGGTTTTGGAATGAATCCCTTCTTCGACTCCTTTTTCAAGGATTTTCTCGACCCGGGCCGCGAGCGCCGGGAGACTTACGCAAGCCTGGGCTCGGGGGTGATCATCGACGGCGGCGAGGGGCTGATCCTGACCAACGCCCACGTTGCGGCCGGCGCCGGCCAGATCATCGTCACCCTCAAGGACGAGCGGGAGTTTCCCGCGCGGGTGGCCGGCATGGCCCCGGCCTATGACCTGGCGCTGCTGCGGATCGAGGCGGGAAATCCCCTGCCGGCGGTGGAGATGGGCGATTCCGACGACCTGATGATCGGGGAAACCGTGATCGCCATCGGCAACCCCTTCGGCTTCTCCCACACCGTCACCACCGGGGTCGTCAGCGCCGTCAACCGCAGTGTGCGCACTGAGGACAGGGTCTATCACAACTTCATCCAGACGGACGCATCCATCAATCCTGGCAACAGCGGCGGGCCCCTGCTCAACATCAACGGCGAGCTGATCGGGATCAACACGGCCATCTTCGCCAAGGCCCAGGGCATCGGCTTCGCTATCCCCATCACCCAGGCCCGGCGGATCATCGCGGATCTGATCGAATACGGCGAGGTGATCCCCGGCTGGCTGGGGCTGCTGGCCCAGGATTTGGACGCCAGGGTGGCCCGCTACATGGATCTGCCCCGGGGCATCATGGGGGCGCTGATCCGGGAGGTGGAGCCGGGCAGCCCGGCGGAGCGTGCCGGCGTCCGGGCCGGAGACGTGCTGCTGTCGGTCAAGGATCGGGACCTGGCCTCCGCGGATGACTACCGCATGGCCCTGCGGGGCATTCCCGCCCGGGAAAAGGTGACGATGCGCATCTGGCGGGAGGGGGAAAAACTGAGCCTGACCGCCGTAACCGAGCCCTTCCCCGAGGAACTGGCCCCGGAACTGGCCTTCCGCCTCTTCGGCATCCGCGCGCGGGACGCCGGCAAATCCGCCCCCGGCGTCGTTATCACCGAGACGCGCCGGGGCGCCTTTCTGGACCGGATCGGGGTCCGGCCCGGCGACGTGGTGCTGCAAATAGACGACGCGCCGGTCAATTCCGCGGCGGAATTTTATCGGATCGCGGCGCGGTACCGGAATCAGTCCTCGGCGGCGCTGCTGCTTCGGCGGGGCGATCGGGCCTATCATATCACGGTGAGCTTCTGAAAAGCGGGTCATGCCATGAATGTAAAATGCGATAAGTGCAACACCCCCTACGACATCGACGAGAGCCGCCTGAAAAAGGGCGGGGCCCGGTTTCGATGCGCCAAATGCGGCAAAACCTTTTCCGTGTCCGCTGCCGCGGAGAAGGCCGAAGCGGCTCCTACGGCTCCGGCGGGGCCGGGGGTGCCGGCCGTCCCGGCGGCGGCGGCGGCGGGGGGCAATCAAGCGGCGGCGACCAACGTCTCCGAGGAGCTGCTGGAACTCAACCGGGACCTGCACCAGCGGATGGAAAGAGGCGCCATGCCCCGGCCCGAGGAGCCGCCGACCTTCAGGATCGTCAAAAACGACAGTTGCCCCCTTTACGAGCTGGCGGACGAGTTTCAGCTTTCGGGAAGGATATTCCGGGTTCCGGCGGGCAAGGCGCCGTGCCTGATCCTGGCAAAGGACGTGGTGAGCATTCTGCAAAAGGCCGACGGTAACGCGGATCCGGACGCCGCCTTCCGGTGCAGCGGCTGCGTCGGCCGGATCATGTTCAGCCTCAAGAAGCATCAGCCCGCCGTCGAGGCCGAAAAGCCCAAGGGAAAGCCCGACAGCTACATCGGCGCGGTGGTCAACCTGCTGTCGAGCTTTTCCATCTTCAAGAACCTGAGCGAGCCGGACGTGCGGGACCTTGTCTCCTTTCTGCGACTGGACAAATTCTCCGAGGATGATATCATCATTCGCAAGGGCGAGCCGGGGCGCAACCTGTTCATCGTCGTATCCGGAAAGGTGGAGGTGGTCAGCGAGGACGGCATGAGCATCGCCTTCATGGGCGCCGGCGAGGTGTTCGGCGAGATGAGCCTGCTGTCCGGCGATCCGGTGGGCGCCACCATCAAGGTGGTGGACCCGACCACGGTGCTGTACATCGGCGCCAAGGACTTCAAGCGGGTGCTAAACGAGATGCCCTCGCTCCAGCTCAACTTCACCCGGCTGCTGGCCCGGCGCATGGCGGAGATCAACCTGGCCCGGTCCGAGGAGTTCGCCTCGGGCATGACCGGCAAGCTGTCCGAAATGCCGCCGGCCGAGCTGTTCCAGACGCTCAACGTCAACCAGAAAACCGGGGTGCTGACCCTGAAAATGCCCCGGGAATCGGCTTATCTGTCGTTTCGGGAAGGCGAGCTGATCAGCGCCCGGTATCGCAATAAAGATGGGGAGGAGGCTTTTTTCGAGCTGCTCAAGATCAAGGAGGGGCGCTTCAAGTTCATTCCCGGACTGTCTCCGGAGGAGATGGAGGCGCCCGAACTCGGGGATTTCATGCATCTTTTGATGGAAGGGCTTCGGAAAATCGACGAGGATGACAAGAACTTCCTCAAGACCATGATTCCGAACCTGACCTCCTGATCGATCGCGCCCCGACCCCATCCTTGCACCCAATCGCACGCAGGACAGGACACCATGGAGGATCTTTTGACCAAGGAGATCATGCAATCCCTTAACGGCGCGGCCACGCTGCTGATGCAAATAGAGCCGGAAGACACATCGGACATCCATCGGCTTCGGGACATCCTGGAGGGCATCGCCGCGGACCCGGCCGTGGCGGAATCGGTCAAGTCGCCGGTGACGGCCGCGTTGCGCCGCCTGGACGCCGCCACCGGCCCGGACGCTCCCCCCGAGGATATGGAAACGGCCCTGGGGGCGGTGGGCGGCCTGATCGAATCGGCCATGAACGCCTGTGAAGAGACATGGGCCGACGATCCGCCCGCCCCGCCCCTGAAAGAGGAGGCCGGGGCGGAAACGACGGAAGCTGAATCGACCGCTACCCCGCCATCCGTTTCCGCCTCCGACGAATCCGGATTCGATGATTCCCCATTCGATGATTCCGGCGCGGACGCCGCCAAGCCAGACGCCTCCGAACCGGACGCCTCCGAACCGGACACCTCCGGACTTTCAACATCGCGGCCCGAGGCCCCCGGCAACGCTGAATCCGTCCCTTCCGCCGAACCGGCCGCCGAGTCAGAGCCACCCCCGGAGCTTCACCATCTTCCGGCGCAGGCGGACATGGAGCTGGTGGAAGCCTTCATCATGGAAAGCGGCGAACTGCTCACGGGCGCCGAGGAGGCCCTGCTCTCCCTGGAGACGAACCCGGAAGACATGGACGCGGTGAGCACCGTTTTCAGGGCGTTTCACACCATCAAGGGCACGTCCAGCTTTCTGGAGCTGAACCTGATATCCAGCCTGGCCCACAGGGCCGAGTCCCTGCTCAGCCGTGTGCGGGACGGGGAGATCCGCTATGGCGGCGGCTACGCGGACCTGGCCCTTCGCTCGGTGGATGTCTTGAAAGAGCTGATCGGCCTGGCGCAGGGGGCGATGGGGGGCGCGCCCTTTTACACCCCGTCCGGCTATGCGCCGCTGGCCCGGATGCTGGATGATCCGGACAGCGCCATCGCCGCCAAAGCCGAGGCGGCGCCGGCGGCCCAAGCCGGCGCCGCCCCCGGAAAAGCGGCGGAGGGCGAAACGGCCGGAGCCACGTTTGACACATCGGCGGCCCCCGGCGAGCCGCCCCCACCGCCGGCCTGGCCGGAAACCGAAGCGGCGGCCGCGCCGGCCGGGCGCATGCCCGGGGCCGAGCGCGGCCATGCGCCCGCCCCCGCCGCCGGGGCGCCTTACCAGGATGCCGAAAACGGCCGGGAAAACGGCGCCCCGGCCCGGCCCGAGATCGTCCGCCAGATCAAGGAATCCTCCGTCCGGGTGCCCATCGACCGGCTGGACCGGTTCATCGACATGGTTGGCGAGCTGGTGGTCTCCCATTCCATGGTGGTCCAGGACGAGATCATCGCCGGCGGACGGCATCACGAGCTGGCCAAGAAGGTGAACCAGACCACCAAGATCGTCCGGGAACTTCAGCGCATGAGCATGTCCATGCGCATGATTCCCCTCAGGGGCACCTTCCACAAGATGGCCCGGATCGTGCGGGACCTGGCCCGAAAGGCGGGCAAGAACGTCACCCTGCTCACCGACGGCGAGGAGACCGAGATCGACCGCAACATGGTGGACATCATCAATGATCCGCTGGTTCACATGGTGCGCAACGCAGTGGATCACGGCATCGAGGGGCCGGCGGACCGGGAGCGGGCCGGAAAGCCGGTGAACGGAACGGTGCGCCTGTCGGCCTATCACTCCGCCGGCAATGTGGTGGTGGAGATCCAGGACGACGGACGGGGCCTGGACCGGGAGGCCATCCTGGCCAAGGCGCTGGACCGGGGCCTGATTCAGTCCATAGACCGGCTCGACGACAAGGAGATCTACAACATGATCTTCGAGCCCGGCTTCTCCACGGCCAAGACCGTGTCCGAGGTATCGGGCCGGGGCGTGGGCATGGATGTGGTCAAGACCAACATCGAGTCGCTTCGGGGCCAGGTGGAGATCCAGTCCGACCTGGGAGAGGGCAGCACCTTCAAGATGCGGCTGCCCCTGACGCTGGCCATCATCGACGGGATGGTGGTGCGGGTTCACGACCAGAGGTTCGTGATTCCCACAGTCTCCATCGTCCGCTCGGTTCAGCCCTCCCGGGAAGATCTGAGCAGGGTCTTCGGGCGCGCCGAAATGATCATGCTCCAGGGCCGCCTGATCCCCCTCTTCCGCCTGGCCGAGCTTTTCCGGATCGACGGCGCGGAAAAGGACCCCACCCGGTCCATCGTGGTGGTGGTGGAGGACGATCGGCGCCAGGCCGGGGTGATGGTGGACGAGCTTATCGGCAGCCAGCAGATCGTCATCAAGACCCTGGGCGAGGCCCTGGGCGACATTCCGGGCATCTCCGGCAGCGCCATCATGCCCAACGGCCGCGTTGGCCTGATACTGGACGTGGGGGGCCTGGTGCGCCTGGCCAATGAAAACAGAGGCGAAAAGCGAGCGGACCATGAGCCTGATAGCGGCGGAGCTGACAGACAAGCACTTTAAAAAGGTCAGTCAAATCGTGCATCGGATGTGCGGCATCCACCTCAAGGATGGAAAAGAGGCTCTGGTCCGGGCGCGACTGATGAAGCGGCTCCGGGCCCTTGGCATGGACAGCTTCGACACCTACATCTCTTACATCGAAAAGAGCCCGAACAGCGGCGAGCTGGAATTGATGGTGGACGTGATGACCACCAACAAGACCAGCTTCTTTCGGGAGCCGGCCCATTTCGAATTTCTCGGAGCCGAGGTGCTGCCCCGGCTCCGGGGCCATCGGATGCGGTTCTGGACGGCGGCCTGCTCCTCCGGCGAGGAGCCGTTTTCCCTGGCCATCCTGATCCGGGAGACGCTGCCCAACTGCGATCGGATGGACATCAAGATCCTGGCCACGGACATCTCCACCCGGATGCTGGAAAGGGCCCGGCAAGCCGCCTATTCCAGGGAATACGTTCAGGATGTGCCCAAGCACCTGCTCCAGAAGCATTTCGCCCGGATCGGCAACACCGCGCCGCCCCTGTATCAGGTGCGGGACGCGGCGCGGTCCATGGTCCGGTTCGCCTGGCTCAACCTGATAGACCGGTGGCCCATGAAAGGCCCCTTCAACGTGATTTTCTGTCGAAACGTGATGATCTACTTCGATCGACCCACGCAGCAGCAGCTCATCAACCGATTCTGGGAATACCTGGAACCGGAGGGCTACCTCTTTGTCGGTCATTCCGAGGGGCTTTCCGCCATCACGCATAAGTTCCAGTACATCCGGCCCGCGGTTTACCGGAAATAACGCCCAAGGGAAAAGCATGTGATGAGCCGCTCATGAAATATGTCGTTTTCGTTGGAGATATGAAGGTGGGCACCCACGAGGACCTGCTCGTGACCCATGCCCTGGGCAGTTGCCTGGGGCTGATGGTTCATGATCCGGTCCGCAAGGTCGGGGGGCTGCTGCACGCCATGCTGCCGCTTTCCAGCATCAATCCGGCAAAGGCCAGGGCGAACCCGTTCATGTTCGTGGACACGGGAGTGCCCCTGCTGTTCAAGACCATCTACGGCATGGGCGGCCAGAAGCAGCGGCTGGTGGTCAAGGCGGCCGGGTGCGGCCGGCCCCTGGGCAACGACGAGATGTTCAAGATCGGCGAGCGCAACTATACCGTGTTGAAAAAGCTGCTCTGGAAGAACAATGTGCTTCTGGAGAGCCAGGAGGTGGGCGGCACAGCCAGCCGAACCGTTCATTTTGACGTATCCACCGGCCGCGTGTCCATCACCAGCGGCGGCAAGACAACCGACATGTAAGCGGAATTCGATCCACGGAGAACCTTAAGATGAAACAGCAGACCACAAAGAAGAAGATGGGCGCCATATCGCTGGTGATGATCGGTGTTTCCATTTTCATCGCCACCTGCTTCAGCGCTTTTGACTATGTCCGGGAGCGGAACCAGATGTGGGAAAACTTCAACGCCATCATCGACCCTATCACCGGGCGGCTGGCCAGCGGCCTGCAAAAGCCCCTCTGGTTTCTGGACGAGAACCTGACGGAAAAGCTGATCGTCCTGGAGATGATGGACGAGAGGATTTTCGCCGTGGTGGTGCGCGAGTCGGACGGCCAGACCATCTTCATCGCCCGGAGCCGGGACAAGGAGGGCAAGATCATTCCCACCCGCTCGGAGATCGAAGGGGACGGATTCGTGATGCGGGAAGAGCCGATCCTGTACGAGGGAAAGACCGTCGGCAAGGTCCAGATCTATTTCACCACCCGGTACATCCAGGCGGCCCTTGGCGCGCTGATCCGGACCATCGTCCTGAAGGTGGTGTTCATGAGCGTCATTCTGGTGGCGGCGCTGCTGTGGATCGTCAACCGATATCTGATCCGCCCCATATCGGCCGTGGCCTCGGGCCTTGGCGAAATCGGCGCCGAGGTGGACACCGCCGTGGCCCACGTCACCCTCACCAGCCGGCGCCTGACCGAGGGCGCCAGCCGCCAGGCGTCCGCTGTGGAAGAGACCTCCGCGTCCCTGGAGCAGATGAGTTCGATGATTCAGCAGAACGCGGAAAACATCCGGCGGGCCAACGCCCTGATGTCCGAAACCTCCACGGTGGTGCGGGAGGCGGCCGACTCCATGTCCCGGCTGACCGAATCCATGAGCGAAATCTCCAAGACGGGCGAAGAGACCCGCAAGGTGATCAAAACCATTGAGGAAATCGCCTTTCAGACCAACCTGCTGGCCCTCAACGCCGCGGTGGAGGCGGCCCGGGCCGGGGAGGTGGGCGCCGGCTTCGCCGTTGTGGCCGAGGAGGTGCGGAACCTGGCCCTGCGCTCCAGCGATGCGGCCCGGAACACGGCCGAGCTGATCGAAGCCTCCATCGGCGGCATCAAGAGCGGCTCGGAGCGGGTCTTTAAGGCCAACGAGGCGTTCCAGAGCGTGACCGAGGGATCGCGGAAGGTGGAATCGCTTCTGGCGGAAGTCGCCGCCGCATCCCAGGACCAGTCCCAGGGCATCGGCCAGATCAGCGAGGCCATGGCCGAAATCGACAAGGTGACCCAGGAGAACATGAGCAGCGTGGAGGGCATGGCCTCGGCCCTGGAGGGCATCAGCGGCCAGGTGGATCACATCAAGAATTTCATCACCCGCCTGCTCTGGCTCATCGGCAAGGATCGAAAGCGGCTGGCCGAAGGCGCCCTGCCGGCGCCCGCCGCGCGGCCCCGCCTCGCCCATGGGCAGTGGCGCGCCGCCGGAAACGAGCACAGGGCCCTGCCGCCGCCCAGCCGTGGCCGGAGCCGGAACGAGCGCTCATGAGCCATGCCCTGATCCACCGGATTGAAGCGGCGGCCGACGCCTTTTCAGACCGATACGCTCAGCGTGCGGGCCACCTGATGGCCGTCACCGCCCCGGAGGCCGACGCGCCGGAGGCGCTGGAACGGCTGGCGGCGGCCGAGCCGCGCCTTGCGGCCGACGTGGCCAGGCTGATCAACACCCCCTATTTTAAGGCCGCCCCCGGCGCCGACGGCCTGCGGGAGACGGTGGAAGCCTTGGGCATCCGCCGTCTGCGCCACGCGGCCATGACGGCGCTGGCCGGCCGGATACTGTGGCCGGCGGTGGAAGGTTACGACCTGACGGCCGGGGAACTGTTCCGTCACTGCCTGGGGGTGTCAATCGCCGCCTCCCATTTAAACGACATCCTGGAACGGCCGGAGGCCGAGGATATCTTTCTGGCCGGGCTGTTCCACGACGTGGGAAAGCTGATTCTCGGCCCCTTCGTGGCCGCGGAGAACGAGGCCATCGAGGCGGAGACGGCAAGGGGGCTGTCCTTCGAGATCGCCGAGAGGCGGGTCCTGGGCATGGATCACACGGCGGTGGGCCGCCGGATTCTGACGCGATGGGGCTTTCCGGAGGCCCTGTGCCGGGCCGTGCGCTGGAGCCACACGCCGGACGAGGCCGCGCCTACCACCGCCATGGCCGACATGCTCCACATCTGCAACGTGCTGTGCCTGAGCATCGGCATCGGCATGGGCCGGGAGGGGCTGCGCTATAAAAGCTCCCCGGCCGCGGCCAGGCGGGTGGGGGTGGCGCCGGGAACGCTTGAACTGGTGGCCAGCCATACGCTACAATGGATCAATGACCTGGCCGATATCCTGGAGTTTGGTTAATTGAAATCCTGTAACGGAGTAAAAATATGTCCCTTAACATACTGATTGTCGATGACAGCGGGGTCATGCGGGCGATGATCGCCAAGAGCCTCCGCATGACCGGCCTGGACATCCAGCAGATGCATCAGGCCGGCAACGGGGCGGAAGGGCTCGATATGCTGGAGCGGCATCCTGTGGATCTTGTCATCGTCGATATCAACATGCCGGTGATGAACGGCGAGGAGATGATCGACCGGATGCGGGAGCGGGAGGATTTCAATCAGATCCCGATACTGGTCATTTCCACGGAAGGCAGCGATACGAGAAAAAACGCGCTGACGGGCCGGGGGATCGCGTTTATCCACAAACCCTTTTCGCCGGAAAAAATCCGGGACACCATGAATTCGATACTGGGGAGGACATGATGACGGAGCATGTAAAAGAGACCATCTACCGGGTGGCGGAGGATGTGCTTGAGAAGCTGGCGTTCCTGTTTTCCTTCCGGGAGGATGAGCGGGATCACATGGATTACGCCACGGCCATGGCCGCCAGCGTCTCCTTCGGCGGCGAGTTTGAAGGATCGCTCATCATGGCCGTATCCGAGGACGTGCTGCCGGAGCTGGCGGCCAACATGCTGGGCATCGAGGAGCAGACCACCCCGGCCGAGCAGCAGGACGCGCTCAAGGAGCTGATCAATGTCGTCTGCGGCAATCTGCTGCCGGAGATCGCCGGCAAGAAGAACCTGTTCAATGTCAATCCCCCGACAATCATCCCGAGGGACGATGCCATCCTGGCGGAATCCGGTCCGCGACCCGTGGCCATGGCCAAGCTGGCGCTGGAGGAGGGCCAGTGCGATATCATCCTTTTCGTCCAGGACGGCGTCTCCCTGGAAGACCTTTCTTCCGAAAGCCGGTAGGAGGCATCATTCACCCCTTTTTCGCTGGGAGTTATAAGGATCAATGAAACATATCGTCTTAGTCGGGAATATGAAAATCGGGAGGAAGGGAGATATCCTCATGACCTACGCCCTCGGCACCAGTCTGGGACTGATCGTCTATGATCCCGGGGCGCAGGTGGGCGGCATGCTACACGCGATGCTCCCCCTGTCCAAATCCGATCCGAAAAAGGCGGAGGCCAATCCCTTCATCTTCGTGGACACGGGCGTGCCGAGGCTTCTGGATGAAGTGTTGAAGGAAGGCGCCGACAAGTCCCGCCTGGTTGTGAAGGCCACCGGATGCTCCCGGCCGGATGGGGACAACGAGATGTTTAAAATCGGCGAGAAAAATTATGCCGTTTTGAAAAAAATTCTCTGGAAAAACAATATCCTGCTCGAATCCGAAGAGGTGGGGGGCGCCGCCAATCGGACCGTTCAGTTCAACGTCACGACCGGAGAGATGACCGTCACGACCTGATGACGCGATGTTCCAACCGGCAATCATTCATGGAAATGTTGTGACAGAAGAGGTTTTTAAGATGGCAATCAATATTCTAATCGTAGATGACAGCACGGTCATGCGGGCCATGATCCTCAAATCCCTGCGCATGACCGGTCTCGATATCGGAGAGACCCACCAGGCGTCCAACGGGGAGGAAGGTCTCGATACCCTCGAAGGCAACTGGATCGACCTGGTGATTGTCGATATAAACATGCCGGTTATGAACGGAGAGGAGATGATCGATCGGATGAAGCAGAATCCGGAAACCGCCGATGTTCCCATCGTGGTCATCTCAACAGAGGGCTCCGAGTCCCGCCTGGACAAGCTGCGCCAGAAGGGCGCGGCCTTCATTCACAAGCCGTTCACCCCCGAGATCATACGGGACACCATGCGAAAGATGCTGGGGCTTGCCTCGGAAGACGCATGACGACGGAAGCCTGACACCAGA
>JAABTE010000174.1 GCA_011390035.1 Desulfobacteraceae bacterium
AAAATGTCTTTGTGGTATCAATAATTCACAAAACCGAAGTTTCAGATTTTCCCCCGCCTGAAAAATAAAGCGCATATATATCAAATACTAAAACCTCCTTTCCCACCAAATTCGGACCCTCCCATTCTTTCTGGCATTCCTGTTGCAAGGAATATCACACAGAGGATATCCCACAGAAGATATCCCACAGAATGACACGCAGAATGACATGCAGAATGACAATAGGGAATCCGAAATTTTTACCTTAGCATCGACAAGGAGGACAAAAACCATGAAAAAGCTGACACTGCTGGCCATCTTCACACTGGCGGGGGCCGCCCGCGCCTGGGCCGAGGAGCCGCCCACCCCCCTTTCCAACGCCGAGGCCATCGCCCTGGTGCAGACCCACGCCAACTACATGTGGACCTTGGTGGCCGCGGCCCTGGTCTTTTTCATGCAGGCCGGATTTGCCATGGTGGAGGCCGGCCTTACCCGGGCCAAGAACGCCATCAACATCATGATGAAGAACCTTATGGATTTTTCCATGGGATCCCTGGCCTTCTGGGCCGTGGGGTTCGGCCTGATGTTCGGCCACTCCTCCGGGTGGTTCGGCGCCTCCGGCTTTTTCCTGTCCGATTTCACACCCGACGGCGATCCGTGGGTGCTGGCCTTCTGGATGTTCCAGGTGGTCTTTGCCGCCACCGCGGCCACCATCGTCTCCGGCGCCATGGCGGAGCGGACCAAGTTTTCCGGATACATTATATATAGCATCGTTCTTTCGGCCCTGATCTATCCCATCTTCGGCTCCTGGGCCTGGGGCGGGCTGTTCAACGGCGGCGGGTGGCTGGAAAAGCTCGGGTTCATCGATTTCGCCGGCTCCACGGTGGTCCATTCCGTGGGCGGATGGGCCGCGCTGGCCGGAGCCATCGTGCTGGGTCCCCGCATGGGAAAATACGGCAAGGACGGTTCGATCCGGCCCATCCTGGGCCACAACATGCCGCTGGCGGCCCTGGGCGTGTTCATCCTGTGGCTGGGCTGGTTCGGGTTCAACCCCGGCTCCACCACCGTGGCGGATAAATCCATCGCCATGATCTTCGTCAACACCAACCTGGCCGCGGCCGCCGGCGCGACGATGGCCATGTTCACCTCCTGGATCAAGTTCGGAAAGCCCGAGGCGGGCATGAGCCTCAACGGCGCCCTGGCGGGCCTTGTGGGCATCACAGCCGGATGCGCCAACGTGTCGCCCGGCAGTGCCATTGTCATCGGCGCCTTCGCCGGCGTGATCGTGGTGCTATCGGTACTCTTTTTCGACCGCATCCGGGTGGATGATCCGGTGGGCGCCGTTTCGGTGCATGGCGTTTGCGGGGCCTGGGGCACCCTGGCCGCGGGGATCTTCAACATGGGCGGAACCTCCATGACGATCATCGGCATCCAGTTGCTGGGAATCGTCGCCTGTTTTGCCTGGACCTTCACCACGGCTTTCATCATGTTCAAGACCATCGCCGCCACCATCGGGCTTCGGGTGTCGCCGGAAGAAGAGCTGGAAGGGCTCGACTTCACGGAGCATGGCGGCAAGGCCTACCCGGACTTCGAGATCCTTTCCCATGGCGGGTTCGTGTCGTCGGGCGGCGGCGCCGGGGTTCCGGCGATGGCGGAAGCGCGGATCTCCGGCGCCATGGCCGAGGGCGAGATCGGCTGATCTCCGGCATCATTTGGCGGCCCCATCGGTTTTCATCCCGAATTATATGCCAGAACGGCCTTCCCGCGCTTGTCACGGCCGCGTCCCCTTTGATCGGAAGGGGGCGCGGCCGTCTTTTTTTTTAAGCCGTCTTTCTTTTTAAGATGATATCGTCCTTTTAATTTGACAACATACCCGCTCCTTGGATATTTTAGGGAGTCAGTCAACGGGGCCTGTCCAATCAAACAAAACCGAAAGGTGACCGGAATGGACCGTGATTGCTATAGCCTCTCCAACACCGAGGTGGTCTCGATCCTGGGAACCATCGAAGAGTTGAACCATCTCAAGGATGTGGACACCATCCTCGACAACACCCTGCTGGAGGCCCGGAAGCTGGCCGGCGCGGACGCGGGCTCCATCTTCCTGAAGGATGGCGACGGCCTGCGCTTCAGCTATGTGCAGAACGACACCCTCTTTAAGGAAGACGAGACCAACGTGGCCCTGTACGCCGATTACACGGTGCCCATCAGCCCCGGCTCCATCGTGGGGTACGCGGCCCTCACCGGCGAAACGGTGGTGATAGACGACGCCTATCACATGGCAGGGGATCTGCCCTATCAGTTCAACCCGGCCTGGGACCAGCGGTCCGGATACAAGACCATCTCCATGCTCACCATGCCCCTTGGCAGCTTTCCGGAGCGGGTGGTGGGCGTGTTGCAGCTCATCAACGCCAAGCAGGACAACAAGGTGTCCCGCTTTTCGGAAACCAGCCGGGCCTACATGCCCCTGTTCGCCAACCACGCCTCCCTGGCCATCGAGCGCGGCGTGATGAACCGGGAGCTGATCCTGCGGATGATGATGATGGCCGAGCTGCGGGACCCCCACGAGACCGGGGCCCACGTTCAGCGCGTGGGGGCCTACTCCGCGGAGATATACCGCCAGTACGCCCTCATGAAGGGGGAGGACCGCAACACCATCAAGCGCAACCGGGACGTGATCCGGCTGGCCTCCATGCTGCATGACGTGGGCAAGGTGGGCATCTCCGACACCATCTTGAAAAAACCGGCCAAGCTCACCGACGAGGAGTTCGGCGTCATGAAATGGCACACGGTGTACGGGGCCCGGCTTTTCCTGAACAAGAACTCCCGGCTGGACGAGATGAGCTATGACATCGCACTGAATCACCACGAGAAGTGGGGGGGCGGGGGCTATCCCGGCCGGTTGAGCGACATTCACGCCGACAGCGGGTCGATGAACCAGCCCAAATCCGGGGACGCGATCCCCCTGGCCGCCCGGATCACCGCCCTTGCGGACGTTTTCGACGCCCTCTCATCAAAGCGCTCCTACAAGGAGCCCTGGACCGACGAAAAGATCTTTTCCACCATCGAGGCCGATTCGGGCACGCATTTCGATCCCGAGATCGTTGCCGTCTTTTTTCAGATCATCGACGTGATCAAGGCCATCCGCGAAAAATACCGGGGGTGAGGCCAATGCCGGAAAGGAGCCGCCACCTTATATCCGGCGCCGCCGAAGCGTCCCGACGCGCCTGCGCCCGGTGCGGGACCTGTTGCGAAAAGGGCGGCCCCGGCCTCCACCTGGCGGACCGGGGGCTGATCGAATCAGGCGCCATCCCCCTGCGGGACCTTTACACCCTGCGGGAGGGGGAGCTGGCCCTGGACAACGTCCGGGGCGGCCTGTCGCCCCTGGCCGGGGATGTCATCAGGATCCGGGAGCGGCCCGGATCATCGGCCTGCTTCCATCATGATCCGGCGGCCGGCGGCTGCCGGATTTACGGAAGCCGGCCGGCGGAATGCCGGGCGCTGGCCTGCTGGGATACCCGGCGGATCACGGCCCTGTACGACCGGGACCGGCTGTCCCGCCGGGATCTTCTGGCCGGCGTGTCGGACCTGTGGGAGCTGGTGGCGGAACACCAGCGCCAATGCGACCCCCGGCGGGCCGTCGCCCTGGTGGCGGCCCTTGGTGCCGGGGGGCAATCCCCGGCGCCGGCTTCTGAACCGGCCCCGGAACGGCGGGAACTATCGGAGATGATCGCCTATGACGGCCACCTGAGGCAACTTGCGGCCGAAAGGGGCCGGGCCCCGGCGGACGCCATGGACTTTCTCTTCGGACGCCCCCTTGAGGATGCGCTCAGGCCCGTTGCGGGCAGATGGAAAAATATCCTGTCCCCCGGTTTCAAGCGTTGACAACCCCGCCTTTTTTTGATACGAATAAATCCCATTCAGTATCTGGTCCGCGTTTTAAAGAGCGCAGCGGTTTCAATCGACCACCTTAAGCGATAACCTCAAGCGGGAGCTTACACTTGGAAAAGGAGACGAGGGCAACAGTCGGTTCGCGGGTCATCACCTTCCTGATCATGTTCGCCATCTGGCTGCTGCTTTCCGGCCGGTTCGACGCATTCCACCTGGTTCTGGGCGCCGTCTCCTGCGCCCTGGTGGCCGCCTTCTCCGCCGACCTGCTGCTGCCCTCGCCCGACCTGCCGAGGATGCCCGGCGTCTGGTGGCGCTTCATCAAGTATATTCCCTGGCTGCTGTATCAGGTGCTGGTGGCCAACATCCATGTGATGTACCTGGTCTTTCACCCCCGGATGATGGAGCTGATCGACCCGCAGATCATGGAGTTCGACTCGCGGCTCAAAAGCGACATGGCCCGGGTCACCCTGGCCAACTCCATCACCCTGACCCCCGGCACCATCACTATTTACATATCCCTTTACGGCCATATCACCTTTCACGTGATCGACATCGAGTCCGGCAAGACCCTGCCCTGGATCATGGAGGCGCGGATCGGAGAGGTGTTCGGAGAGTGAGGCGCTGATGGATCTATTCTTTCTCGGATCGGCCATATTCCTGACCCTGCTGATGCTGTTGCCCCTGTACCGGGCCATCGTGGGCCCCACGGTGCTGGACCGGCTCATCGGCGTCAACGCCATCGGCAGCAAGACAACCGCTCTTCTGATCTTCATCGGGGTATTATACCACCGGGTGGACATGTTCGTGGACATCTCCCTTGCCTACGCCATGCTCAACTTCATCGCGGTGCTGGCCGCCTCCCGGTACTTCCAGAAGCGAAAGGGGCTTTATGACGAAATCGAGCACCGGGGCTCCTGAGCGGCGCCGCCGGGAAATGGGCGAAAACAGCGCCCCGGAAAAGGAGGAGCCTTGAACACCATCGCCGTTATCATGATCCTGATCGGCCTGCTGTTTTTCACCGGCGGGGCAGTCGGCATCATCCGGATGCCCGATTTCTACTCGCGGCTCCATCCTGCGGGCAAGCTGGACACCATGGGCCTTTTGATGTCCATGCTGGGCCTTGCGGTTTACGCTTTGGGCGATATGACCCTGGGAGAGGCGCTCACCAGCCTGAAGATCATCCTGATCGTGGTCTTCGTGTTCATCACCAGCCCCACGGCCACCCACGCCATCGTGGACGCCGGAGTGCGGGCGGGCCTCGAGCCCTGGACCCAGGATCGGCATTGAGGCGGCCATGGCCTGGCAGATCGATGTCATCATTTTAATCTTTGTCATCGCCAGCGGAATCGCGGCCATCTCGGTCAGAGACCTGCTGGGGGCCGGCATCCTGTTCAGCGCCTACAGCTTTCTGATGTGCCTGCTGTGGGCCGTGATGGGCGCCGTTGACGTGGCCTTCACCGAGGCGTCCGTGGGCGCGGGGGTAAGCACCGTGCTGTTTGTGGCGGCTGTGTTCAGAACCACCCGGCGGACTAAGGATTGAGCCATCACAGGCCCGATACCGGCCGGTGAGAGGCGAAGAATCGGACGGGAAATGGCGATGGGAGCCCTGAGCGGAACCTGACACGGAACCGGACATGGAACCGGGCGGGTAACCGGATGGGAAATATGGGAATGATCTGGCGGAGGATGGGATATTGAAGATACTCGGATGGATAACGGTGCTGCTGTGCGGGGGGATGCTGCTGTCGGCCACCGCCGATTTTCCGGATTTCGGCGATCCCTCGTCCCCTCCGGCCACCCACGTCTCGCCCCATTACATCACCGAGAGCGTGGCCGAGACCGAGGTGCCCAACATCGTCACGGCCGTGCTGGCCGACTACCGGGGATTCGACACCATGTTCGAGACCACCGTGGTCTTTGCCGCGGCTGTGGCCTGCTTCCTTCTGCTCCGGCTGGCCGGCGAGTCCCGGCCCAAGCCCCGGATGTACCGGCACCGGCCCACGGGCA
>JAABTE010000175.1 GCA_011390035.1 Desulfobacteraceae bacterium
CTACCGGCTCGCCCAGCAGGGGAAGGCGCGGGGCCGGGATCTGCATGAGGGGGCCCTGTTTCCCCTGGAATGGGTGGACATCCGGCTGGCGGATCATCCGGATTTCCAGATCCCGCCCCCCGACCCGGAGCTGACGGCCCAGGTGCGCCGGTTTCTGGGGCGGGAGGCGGACCGATACGGCGTCACCGTACTCGATCTGACGGATCGGGACAACCCGCGATACGCGGCCCACAGGCCCGATGCCAGCTTCAACCCCGGCAGCGTGGGCAAGCTGATGGTGGGGCTGGCGCTCTTTCAGTCCCTGGCAGACGCCTGGCCGGATGACGCCGAGGCCCGCCTGAAGATCCTTCGCGATTCTCAAATGACGGCCGACGCGTTCATCCAAAGCGATCATCACACCGTGCCCATATGGGAGCCGGGGTGGAACAAGATCGTCACTCGTCCCCTGCGCATCGGAGACACCGGCAACATCTTCATGTTTCTGGACTACATGCTGTCTGCCTCCTCCAACGCCTCTGCCAGCATGGTGCTGCGCGAAGCCATGCTTATCCGTCATTTCGGGCGCCGGTACCCGGTGGACGAGGCGCAAATCGACGCCTTCTTCAGGGACACGCCCAGAAGCGAGCTGTCGGACCTGCTCAAGACCACCCTCCATGATCCGGCCGCCCGCAACGGGCTGGACCCGGAGCAACTGCGTCAGGGAGGCTTTTTTACCTGGAAGGGCAAGCGGACGGCGCCGGGCAAGAACAGCTACGGCAACGCGGGGGAGCTGATGCGCTTTCTGGTGGCGATGGAAAAGGGGCAACTGGTGGACGAATTTTCAAGCCGGGAATATAAGCGGCTCCTGTACCTGACCCAGCGCCGCATACGTTACGCCTACGCGCCGGAGCTGCATGACCAGGGGGTCTATTTCAAGTCCGGATCATTGTACAAATGCCGGGCGGAGGGCGGATTCAAATGCGGCAAGTACAAGGGAAATGTCTATAATATGATGAATTCGGTGGCCATCATCGAATCGCCCCCCACGCGGGAGCCCCAACTGTATTATCTGGCGGTGGTGATGTCCAATGTGCTGCGAAAGAACTCCGCCTGGGTTCATTCGACCCTGGGCGGAAAGATCCATGAGCTGATGGAGTCGCTCCATCCGGAAGCGCCCGCCGCGCCGGAAAGGGCTTCGGGCGCGGAGGCCGGCGATTGATCGATGGCCGGGCGGGCGTTAATCGGCAACGGCCCCGGGGCGGTCGCGTTCGCCGGGCGCTATCGGCTTTTGGATGGCTTACCGGCGGCCATGTAAATCTCCGGATGATGAATCAGATCGTCCATGGCCACGATGAGCCGGGGGAACCAGCCGCCCGCGCCGGCGTCGGCGGCCAGGGCCGCGGCGATGTATCGCCGGCCGTCCCGCTCCACGATGGCGCTGTCGGCGTGGTACTGGCGCCAGGTGCCCGACTTTCTGAAGATCTTCGACCCGGGGCGGCTGACCTGAAGGCCCTTGACAAACTTGTGGGGAATGGCCGGATCCCCCATAATCGCCTTCATCTGGCGGCTGTGTTCCGGCGACACGAGGCGCCCCGTCTCCAGCAGATAGTAAAAGCGGGCCACCTGAAGCACCGTGGCGCCGTGGGACAGATGGGCCAGGGGGTCGCGCTTCCAGGCGCCGGCGCGGCCGTAATCCTTGCCCACCCAGAGCCCGCCCTTATGGGCCGGATCGTACAGCTTGTACCGGGCGGACTGGAGCAGCTTGGCCAGGTAGGGCTTGCCCACCCGGTTGAGGATCTCGGTGGCGCAGTGGTTGCTGGAATTGCGGATCATGCGGGTGATTTTTTCCATGGTGTCGGCATCCGCGGGAAGGGCGCCGCATGCTATCCGGTCGAAGGCGCCCAGCAGGATGGCGATCTTGGGAAGGCTGGCGGCATAGAGCATGGTGTCGCCGTTGACCGCGCCCATGCGTGGGGCGCGGGGATCGGTGATGTCCACCAGGGCCACCGCCAGTTGGCCGGCGCCGGCCGGGCCGGAAAGCCCCAGGGACTGGATGGCCCGTTCCAGGCCGACCTGAAGGGCCTCGTCGCCGCTGGCCCGCAGATCGGGCCAAGGGGACCGCTCATCGGCGGCCGCGACGGGTCCGTTAAAGAGGAAAAGACACAAAACCAGAATCGACAATGGAAGAATATGGCTCTGTTTCATTTTAAAAAAGCAACTCCTTTTGTATTGAATTCCACAGTATCGCGCTTGACGGCGTTGAAAGATACTGTATTTGAGGCTACTGTGTTGACCCCATTGAATATAAAACTATATAACAGCCGCCCGGCCTTGTAAATGATAAATTTGCTTAAGATAAGATCCGCCACATGCTATCGCCGAAATCTGGCCCTGCGCTCCCTTCCGGCGCGGGGCGGCTTCATGTTCGCCAACTTCTGGCTGATCGTGATGGTGATCTACCAGCTAAAGCCGGTGAGCCGTTCCCTTTTCATCAGCGATATGGGGGCGCACCAGCTACCCTGGGTCTGGATCGGCAGCGCCGCGGCCATGGGATTGTTCCTTCCCTTTTACAACCGGCTCATCCGGCGCGCCAGCGGCCGGCAGGTGGCGCTCGGCTCCTGCCTGCTCATCTGCGCCATGCTGGTGGGCTTTCGCTGGGCGATGGCCGGGGCTGATCCGGCGGTGTCCGTGGCCTTTTACATCTTCGTTGACCTGATCAGCGTGGTCATCGTGGAGCAATTCTGGAGCCTGTGCAACGCCATTTACGACACAGACGAGGGAATGTGCTGGTACGGGATTATCGGAACGGGCGGCCTGATGGGGGGCATGACCGGCGGCGCCGGCGCCGCGGCGCTGATCCATTACACGTCCCTTAAAACCCTGGACCTGCTGCTGGTGGCCGCCGGGCTGGTGCTGCTGCTCTTTGCGCTCACCTGGCTCATGAGCCGGTTCGGCATCTACTGCTCCGTGGACCGGGCCTACCGGCGAACGCCAATCCCAAGGGCCGCCTGGCGGGTGCTCCTGGGCAACCATTACCTGATGCTGGTGGCGGGCATCCTGATGCTGAGCCAGCTCGCGGCGCCCATCGTGGAGTATCAGTTTCTCAACACCGTGGCCCGCCGGTTCGAGGGGGTGGAGGCGCGCACGGCCTTTCTGTCCATGTTCTTCGGGATGCTGGGGCTGGTGTCGATTCTGATCAACCTGGCGCTCACGCCCATCATCCATCGCCGGCTCGGGGTGATTACAGGGCTGTTTTTTCAGCCGCTGGCCCTGGCCGTCTGCTCGTTTTTCTTTTTCCTCCACCCTACGGTGATCATGGCGGCGGCCACCAAGATCACGGACCGGGGGCTGGCCAATTCCATCAACCGGGTGTCCCGGGAGCTGCTTTATGTGCCCATAAACCCGGTGCTTGTCTATCCGTTGAAAAGCCTGATCGACATGTTCGGCTTTCGACTTTTCAAGGTCTTCGGCGCGCTGGTCATCCTGGTGGTGACGCGATGGCTGCCGGTCCAGCTTTCATTGGACCGGCTGTCCATCTTCATCATGGCCGTCTGCGTCGTCTGGACCCTGCTGGTGATGGATCTGCGGGAGCATTACCGACGACTGATCCGGCGGGTCAAGGCGGCGCGGACGACCGACAATTAGCAACGGCGGCGCCGATTCATATAACCGTCGCCTTCTTGTATTTTTTGACGGCGCTCCCGACAATGCCCGGCAGGTCGTCATGATCCAGGTTTTCCTCGATGATCCGCTCGAACGCCGAGCCGATCACCACCCCGTCTGCCACCTTCGCCACGGCGGCCACGTCCTGTTCCGTGGAGATGCCGAAACCAACACAGACCGGCAGGTCCGATATTGATTTTACGGCGGCGGCATGGCGGCCGATGTCCGCGGTGTCCAGCCCGTCGGACCCGGTGACGCCGGTTTTGGAAATCAGATACAGGAAACCGGAGGCGGACGCGGCGATGGCGCGCATTCGATCGGGGGGAGTGGTGGGCGCCAGCAGTCGCACCAGGGCCAGATCGTTTCCGGGCCAGGCGTCGGTCAGCTCGGCCGATTCCTCGGGAGGCAGGTCCACCAGAAGAACCCCATCGGCGCCGGCGGCCAGGGCGTCGGTGTAAAAGCGGGCGCCGCCGTAAGCCAGGATCGGGTTGTAGTAGCTGAACAAAATGATGGGGATATCGGCGCTTTTTCGAATGACGGCCGTCATCTCCAGAACGACGGACAGCCGGCAACCCGCCGCCAGCGCCCGCTGGGAAGATCGCTGGATGACCGGCCCGTCGGCCGTCGGGTCTGAAAAGGGCACGCCCAGCTCCAGAATATCGAGGCCGGCGTCGCACATGCGCTTAATGATTTCCAGGGATCGGGGGATGCTGGGGTCTCCGGCGGAGACAAAGCCGACAAGGGCTTTTTCGCCCCGCTCGGAGAGGCGATGGAAGCGGTTTTTTATGCGTTGGGTCATGGGTATCCTCTTGTTTGACGGGTTCGGGGTGTTGTTTGTCTGGTCCATGCGGTCTCTTTTATCCACTCTGTCGACTTTGTCCGCTCTGTCCGCTCCGTCCACTGTCATCCATGGCTTCGTTCATGCCCGCTTCCGAGATGCTCGGCCACGATGCCAAGATCCTTGTCTCCCCGGCCGGACAGGTTGACCAGGATGGACTGGCCCGTTTTCATCTTCGGGGCCTCGATCATGGCCTGGGCTATGGCGTGGGCGCTTTCCAGGGCTGGGATGATGCCCTCCAGGCGGCTCAGGGCCTGAAATGCCGACAGGGCCTGGGCGTCGGTTATCGATTCATAGCGGGCTCGCCTGAAGTCCTTCAGGAGGGCGTGCTCGGGACCCACGCCGGGGTAGTCTAGGCCGGCCGAGACGGAGTGGGCCTCCATGATCTGGCCATGGGCGTCTTGGAGGACGTAGGATTTGGAGCCGTGGAGGACGCCCACGGTGCCGGCGCCCAGGGTGGCGGCGTGCTTGCCGGTTTCGATGCCGGCGCCGGCGGCCTCCACGCCCACCATCTCGACGATCGAATCGATGAAGGGGTAAAACAGGCCCATGGCGTTGGAGCCGCCGCCCACGCAGGCGATGAGCATGTCCGGGTCGCCGCCGCGCTGTTCCTTGATTTGCCGGCGGGCCTCCTCGCCGATCACCTTCTGAAAATCCCGCACCATGGCCGGATACGGGTGGGGGCCGGCCACGGAGCCGATGACGTAGAAGGTGTCTTCCACGGCGCCCACCCAGTAGCGCATGGCCTCGTTCATGGCGTCCTTGAGAGTTCCGGCGCCACTGGAAACCGGCACCACCTCTGCGCCCAGAAGGCGCATCCGCTGCACGTTGGGGGCCTGGCGGCGGATGTCCTCCTTTCCCATGAAAATCTTGCATTCCATGCCGAACAGGGCGGCGGTGGTGGCGGTGGCCACGCCGTGCTGGCCGGCGCCGGTTTCGGCTATCACCTTTTTCTTGCCCATGCAGTGGGCCAGAAGGGTCTGGCCGAGGGTGTTGTTGATCTTGTGGGCGCCTGTGTGGGCCAGGTCTTCGCGCTTCAGGTAGATGGCGGCCCCGCCCAGCTCGGCGCTCAGGCGCCGGGCGTGGAAGAGGGGGGTGGGGCGGCCGGTATAGTGGGTCAGCAGCTCCATGAGCCGGAGCTGGAAATCGGGGTCCGGAAGGTGCTTGCGGTAGGCGGCCTCCAGCTCCAGAAGGGCGGGCATGAGGGTTTCGCCCACATATCGGCCGCCATAGGGGCCGAAATGGCCGTTGGCGTCCGGGCAGGCGGCGGGGTCGAGGGTTGGGGCGGTATTCATTAAAAAATCCTCCTTGTTGGTTGATTTGGGGTGGGGGCGTTTTTCACCGCGGCGATGAAGGACCGGA
>JAABTE010000176.1 GCA_011390035.1 Desulfobacteraceae bacterium
GGACTGGATCACGCCGGCCTTGATCTGCTCCACCACCTCGGCGTCCTTGCCGAGCTGGCCGTTGGGGAAGGTCTGCACCAGGATGGTGCCGTTGGTGCCGGCCTCCACGAGGTTTTTAAAGACGGTGGCCATGGCGCCGGTGGGGTTGTCGAAGGGGTCGTCCTTGTTCAGGTGGTGCAGCTTGATGATTTTCAAGGCGGCGGCCTGGGCCGGCAGCAGCAGCGCGGCGCAGGCCAGGGCGATAACGCAGATCATCCATTTGCTCTTCATCCATTTGCTCTTCATCGTTTTGTCTCTCCTTTATTTCGGGTTTGGCGCTTGGAGGCCGGCGCGGCCCCGGCGGGCGCCTTGTTTTGGTAATTGGTCTTACCGGCCCAGCAGCAGCCGGGGAACAAACATCGTAAGATCGCTCCAGTAGGCCACCACCACCAGCGCGACCACCTCCACTATCAGAAACGGGATCAGCGCCACGCTGATGCGCTCGATGCGCTCGCCCGTCACCGACGATAGCACGAACAGGCATGCCCCCACCGGCGGCGTCATCAGGGAGATGTTCAGCGCCAGCACGATCATCACGCCCGCATGCACCGGGTCCATGCCGATGGCCGCCGTCAGCGGCCCGAGTACCGGGGCCAGGATGATCAGGGCGGCGTTGATGTCCATGAACATGCCGATGCCCAGCAGCAGCCCCAGGACCAGGGCCAGGATCACATTAGGGTTGCTGGACATGGACAAAAACAGCGCCGCGATGGCCTGGGGGATCTGCATAAACGTCATCCACCAGCTCAGAATGGAGGCCGAGGCGATGATCAGAAAGACCACGCCGGTGATGCGGGCGGTGCGGATCAGCATCTCGTAGATGTCTCTGACGGAAAGGGCGCGATACACCACCGTGCCCACGAAAAGCGCGTAGAAAACAGCGATGGCCGCCGCCTCCGTGGGCGTGACGATCCCCAGCAGGATGCCGCCCAATATGATGCCGGGCATCAGCAAGGCCAGGAAGCTTGAGCGAAAGGAGGCCAGTATCCGCCGCAGGCTCGCCCTGTGGGGGCTCCTGGGCAGGTTGAGCCGGCGGCCCAGAATGGCGATCACCCCCATGCACAGGGCGCAGATGAGCAGCCCCGGCAGAATCCCGGCGGCAAACAGCCCGGCGATGGACACCCCCATGAGTGATCCGTAGATGACCATCAGGTTCGACGGCGGAATGGTGGGCCCGATAATGGAGCCGGCCACCGTCACGGCGCAGGCAAAGGGCCGGGTATAGCCCTGCTTGACCATGGCCGGCACCAGGGTGTTGCCGAAGGCGGCGGTGTCGGACACGGCCGCGCCGGTCATGCCGGCAAACAGCACCGAGGCCACCATGTTCGAGTGGGCCAGCCCGCCCCGCAGGTATCCCACCAGGGCGTCGGCGAAGCCGGCCAGCCGCTCGGTGATGCCGGAGCGGTTCATGATCTCGCCGGCCAGGATGAAAAAGGGCATGGCCATGAAGGTGAAAAGATCCAGCCCCTCGAAAAACCGCCGGGGGGCCATGGTCAGAAAATTCTCCCCACCGATCTGTAAAAGGCCGATAACGCCGGCGACACCCAGGGTGAACCCGATGGGCAGCCCCAGGATGAGCAGGCCGAAAAAAGCGATCAGGACGATGATCATTCGGGCGCCTCCTGTCCGGAAGGTGGATGGGATTCGGGAATCCGCCGGGTCCCCATGTCCCGGATCATGGCCAGCAGGATTTGAATCGATGTGAGCCCGGCGGATACCGGCACGGCGGCGAAGGGAATCCACATGGTCATGCCGAAGATCGTGGCGTGCTGGCTCGCCCCGGCCCGGGTCATGCCGATGCCGTAGATCGTCAGAAACAGAAAGAAGGCCAGCCCCAGGAGATCCAGCCCGCGCCGCAGCCATGCCGCCGCCCGCCGGGGCAGAAACAGCCCCATGATGTCCAGCCCGATGTGCTCGCGGTAATAGGCCCCGCAGGAGACGGCCAGCAGCGCCACCCAGATCATCACGTACCGGGAAAACTCCTCGGTCCAGGTGTGGCCCAAATGCATGAAATACCGCTCCACCACACCGAACCAGACCACCAGCACCATTGTGGCCATCAGAAGGGCGCAGCACGCCTCCACGACTTGATTGATGCGCCGGCCGATCCGGCCGGCCGCACGCGCGATGTGTTCCAGTGGCGTTTCTCCTTGTTCGTCCGCTTCTCCCTGTTTGCCCGCTTTTCCCTGCTCGCCCGCCTTTCTTGCAAACCTTACAAAAAAATCTTCGCATTTCTTGCCTATTTGGCGGCGTTTGTCAAGGGGGCATTGGCAGGGGGAAAATTTTGGGTTGGCAAAAAAGGGGGCCTATGGCAACATGGGACGGGAATCGCCGGGGACGGCAAATCAAAGGGGATTTTAAAATCAAAGGGAAATTATTCCGGATGGGGCCCCAGTTCGTTTTAGAGTGTGTCGGATGTGGAGATGACGGGATATATGATATCCGGAAAGGGATATTCGCCTGCCCGAAACGGCAGGACCGGGCCGAGCATGTCCCGCGCAAGCGGATGGAGGCGGATGGCGACGCACGGCGGGCGCTGGGGGCCGAGATTCTTGAAAGATGGGCCGGCCGGCCCCCCTTTCAAGCCCCCAGGGACAGCTTCAGGATCTTCGCGCCGCTTCTGGGAAGCCGGCAACTGGTTTCCGAAGCGGTTTTCGACGCGATGCTGGATGAGATGGATCGGCGCCTCAACGCCCTGGAAGGACAAGGGTTCCGGGTAACACCGGCGGACCGCCGCCCGGCGCTTGAAAAGGAGCTGGGCTGGTCGGCGCCCCTGATCGTTAAGGACGAGACGGGCAACATCGCCGGCTCCCACAAGGGGCGGCACCTGATGGGCACACTGCTCTATCTTGAGGCCCTGCGGCGGGGCGGATTTCGGCGGGGTGGAGCGGAGCGGGGCAGGCATGGCGGGCCGGAGCGGGCCCCTCGTCATCGGGGGGCGGAACCGGGCTTTCATGACAAGCCGGAACTGGCCATCTATTCCTGCGGCAACGCGGCCCTGGCCGCGGCGGCGGTGGCCCGGGCCGGCGGCTATCGGCTCCACGCCTTCGTGCCGGAAACCATCGCGCCCCCGGTGGCGGCCATGCTGCGGGAACGGGACGCGGTGATGGAAACGATCCCCCGATCGGAAACGGGCGGGGGCGATCCCTGCTATCTGGCCTTCCATCAGGCCCTGACCCGTAAAGGGTGGCTGCCCTTCGCCTGCTCGGGCACCGACAACTGGTCCAACATCGAGGGCGGCCAGACCCTGGGATGGGAGATGGCCCTCCAGGCGCGGGACATGGGCGTGACCCTGGATTGCCTGGTGATTCAGGTGGGCGGCGGCGCCCTTGCCCGGGCCGTCTGGGAGGCCATGGAGATGCTTGAAGACATTGGCTTGCTCCAGCAACCGCCCCAAATGTTCGCCTGCCAGCCGGCCGGCGGCTTCCCCTTTGCCAGGGCCTGGTTCCTGGTGCTGGCCGAAATCGCGGCCCGAAATGGCCTGGCCCTCGATTTCGCCTATGATCGGAACGCGGAACCCGCCGAACAGCTCGCCGCGCTGCAATCCTTTCTGAAGACCGGCGCGGCCTCGATCCGACGGGCGCGGCAATTCGCCATGCGCCATTTTTCCGAAGACGCGGTCCAGTCCGCCATGGCCCATGCCCGGCGCCACCGCAACCTTTACATGTGGCCCTGGGACGGCCCCGCGCCGGAGAGCATCGCCCACGGCATCCTGGACGACGAGACCTATGATTGGTATCATATCATGGCGGGCCTGCTGCGGACGGGCGGGGCGGCCGTCGTCGTCTCCGAGGCCCAACTGGCCGAGGCCCAACGCCTGGGGCGCGAAAAGACCGGCATCCCGGTCTCGGCCACCGGGTCGGCCGGGCTGGCCGGTCTGATGCAATTGGCCGACGCCGGGGATATTCCCCGAAACGCCGCCGCGGGGCTGTTTTTCACTGGCGTGGAAAGATAGAACCGGAATCAACCGATTTGAATCCTGAATATTCTGATTCAAGATGCCGATGGAAGGCATTTATCCCTTGATGAAACCTGAAACGGAGAATCGAACGGCATGACCCATACCCAACTGATCACCGGCCCCACCTTCGCCGAGATGCTGTCCCCGGAGACCATCGCTCCGGAAATCCGCCGGAGGGCCGCGGAGGCGATGAAAACCGACCCCCTCGATCCCATCAACCTGTTCAACATCACCTGGAAAAACCCCGACGGCGAAATTTATCACGTCGCGCTGCCCCCGGAGCTGACCGGCGTGGACGCCCCCATCGCCGTTCTGTACGGCAAGGATTTCCCCACGGGCAGCCACAAGGTGGGGGCCACCTATTCCGTGCTAATCGAAAAATCCCTGGCCGGCGAGGTGGACCCGGCCCGCCACACGGTGATATGGCCCTCCACAGGCAACTACGGCATCGGCGGCGCCTGGGTGGGCTGCCGGATGAAGTTCGACTCCGTGGTCATTCTGCCGGAGCTGATGAGCCGGGAGCGGTTCGACCGGGTGCGGGGCTACGGCGCCCGCCTGGAGCTGACCCCCGGCTGCGAAAGCAATGTAAAGGAGATCTACGACAAGTGCCACGCCCTGGTGGCCGCCGATCCGGATCGGGCGCGGGTCATGAACCAGTTCGAGGAGTTTGCCAATTACCGCTTCCACTACACCGTAACCGGCAACACCATCGTTGAGCTGGCCACCCGCCTCAAGGAACAGGGAATCGGCGGCGGCGACGTGGCCGCCTTCGTGTCTGCCATGGGATCGGCCGGCACCATCGCCGCCGGCGACCGGCTCAAGGAGGTCTGGCCCAACCGGCATCGCATCGTGGGCCTCGAGCCCATCCAGTGCCCCACCCTCTTTGAAAACGGCTACGGCGGCCACGACATACAGGGCATCGGAGACAAGCACGTCACCTGGATTCACAACGTGGGCAACATGGACGCGCTCATGTGCATCGACGACATGGAGTGCAAAAAGGGCCTCCAACTGATAGTGGAGGCCCCGGGCCGCCGGATACTGTCCCATAAATACGGCATCCCCGAGGCCACGGTGGAAAAACTGGCCGCCATCTTCGGCATCTCCGGCGTCTGCAACGTCCTCGGCGCCATTAAGACCGCCAAATTCTACAACCTCGGCCCGAAGGACCTCATCGTCACCATCTGCACCGACGCCATGGACCGATACCACTCCGTCCTGGGCCAGCTCACCGAATCCGAAGGCCCCATGGACGAAGCCGAGGCCGAGCGCCGCCTGACCGGCATCTTCCACGGCCAGAAGCTGGACTGGATCATGGAGGGCGACCGCGCCGGCCGGACCCGATGGCACAACCTGAAATACTTCACCTGGGTGGAGCAGCAGGGAAAAACCACGGCCCAGCTCAACGCCCTGTCGGACCCGTCCTTCTGGATCGAGCAACGCGCCAAGGTGGCCGAAGTGGACAAAATGATCACCGCGTACCGGGAGACCCGCCCATGAAGATCTACACCGGCGGCGGAGACAAGGGCAAAACCACCCTCATCGGCGGCCAGCGCGTCAGCAAGTCCGACCTTCGCGTGGACGCTTATGGCGACGTGGACGAACTCAACAGCCTCCTGGGCGCCCTCTGCGCCATGCTGCCCCAAACAGAAAACCCCACCCCGCCCACTCAGTCCACTCAGTCCACTCAGTCCACTCAGCCCACTTCCACCCAGCCCACTCCATCCACCCAGCCCACTCCGTCCACCCATCCCACTCCGTCCACCCATCCCACTCCGTCCACCCAGTCCACCCAGTCCACTCCGTCCAC
>JAABTE010000177.1 GCA_011390035.1 Desulfobacteraceae bacterium
CGGCATTAGAAGCGGACAAAACAAAATGAACCCAAAAAAGCATGAGTACCGTTGAAGCAACCCGATACCCCATCAGCATCAGCAAAGGAGACAAAATGAGGAAACGAAAAACAGCGGCAATGGCCACGGCCGGATTGATGATCGGTCTGCTGGCATTGATCCTGACAGGCTGCGACAGCAGCGGCGGCGGCGATTCCGATGCGCTTGTGCCCGACGGCGACGGCGTTTCGCAGGGCGTGTTCGTGGACGGCCAGGTGTCCGGCCTGGAATATGAAACGCCCACCCGGTCCGGCGTGACGGACGCCAGCGGCCGTTTCAGGTACAAGGCGGGCGAGCAGGTGGCCTTCTCCCTGGGCGCAACCGCGCTGGGGCAAGCTCCGGGCGCCGCGAGGGTGACGCCCCTGGACCTTGTGGGCGGCGGTGCGGACATTGATCATCCCACGGTCACCAACATGATCCGGTTCATGCAGGGCCTGGACACGGACGGTGATCCGGAAAACGGCATTCAGATCTCGGATCAGGTTCGTCAGCGGCTGAGGGATCATGCCATCGCCTTCAACATCCCGGCGGACGAGTTTGAAGGCGACCCGGATGTCAACGCCCTGTTCTGGGAGCTGTCCGACGACGGCCTCTTCGGCGGCGGCGCCCAGCGATGGCTGCGCCATCAGGATGCCGCCCGGCGGCACATGTGGGAGCAGATCCCCGAGGGCCAGCGGGGCCAGTGGCGGCCGGCGGAGCTGGACGAGAACCCCGATGCGGAAGTGCTGCCCATGTTCGTGGACGAGGACGGGGACGGGGTATGCGATTATTTCCGCGCCGCCTCCCATGCGGCATACCAAACGGGCCACGCCTTTGTGGATGTAAATGAGGATGGCATCTGCGACCGGGCCCAGGACGGGAGCAACGCCTGGCACGGCCCCGGTTTCGTGGACGGGGACGGGGACGGCGTATGCGATTACTGGGACGCGGACTCGCCCCGGCATAATCAGCACCGGGGCCTGGGTTTCGTGGATGAAAACGCCAACGGCGTCAACGACCTGTTCGAGGAGGCCTATCACACAGGCAACGGCCACGCCTTTGTGGACGCGGATGGCAATGGCGTCTGCGACCTGGCCGAAAATGGCGGCACCTGGCACGGCCCCGGCTTCGTGGACGCCGACGCCGACGGCGTGACCGACCACTGGCAGCCTGGCGGCCGCGGTCATGGTGGCCCCGGAGGCCCTGCCGGCCCCGCCGGTCCTGGCGGCCACCACGGCCAGACGACCTGACAGCGGCGACTCCCGCCGGCTTTCAACCCCTTCCGGGGCGCTCGGATTTTCACCCGGACGCCCCGGATCTGCTTGCTCCCCCGCTTGCCGGCTTCCCCCGCCGAAAAAGTTCCGCCCCAGGTAAATGCTGTTGTTTTTAGCCGGGGGGTCTGGTATCTTGAACCGAGGATGAGAACGCTCCCTGGCGGAGACAAGAATCGAGAATGATTCAAAAATGACATGCATGGGATGGGGGAAATGACCCGGACGCTCATCAACCTCCCGAACCTTTTCACAGCGCTGGCCATCTGCCTGATAGCGCTGGTCATCTGCCTGGCCAATGCCGGGGAGGGCCGTGCGGACGCCGCAGCCGCGCCCCTGCGCGTGGCGGCCATCCATGCCCGGTCCGGCATCGCCAGCTATACGGACCGGCTCAGTTTCCGGGGCGTGGCGCTGGCGGTCCGGCTGATCAACAAGTCGGGCGGGCTTCTGGGGCGCCCCGTGTCGCTGCTGGAGCTGGATACCCGCAGCACGCCCCTGGGAGCCCGGCGGGCGGCGGAGGCGGCCATCGCAGCCGATGCGATCGCCGTCATCGGCGCCACCTGGTCGAGCCATTCCCTGGCCATCGCGCCCCTGCTGCAGAGCGCCGGCATTCCCATGATCAGCCCCACCTCCTCCCACCCGGAGGTGACACGGGCGGGAGACTGCATATTCCGCGTCTGTTTCGTCGATACCTTCCAGGGTGAGATGATGGCCCGCTTTGCCCGGCAGGACCTGTCCGCCGAGCGGGCCGCCGTGCTGACCAATGTCAGCGGGCGGTACGGCATCGATCTGAGCGCCTTTTTTGAAAAGGCCTTCGAGCGCATGGGCGGGCGGATCGTCTCGGTGGGAAAGTACAAGGAGAAGGATCTGGACTTCGAGCAGATCCTGGCCCCGGTGGCGGCATTGAAGCCGGACGTGGTCTTCATTCCCGGCTACACGCGGGACAGCGGCCTGATCATCCGCCAGGCGGCGTCCATGGGCATCAAGGCCCATTTTCTCGGCGGGGACGGCTGGACCAACCAGATGTACGAGTTCGGCGGCGACGCCATCGACGGCGCGTATTACTGCGGCAACTGGGCCGTGGAGGCGGCCGGTTCCAAAGCCGACGCCCTGGTGGCGGCCTATGCCCGGGTCTATGGCCTCGTCGAGGGAGAGCGCGTCATCGCTGGCCTGACCTACGACGCTACGCTGCTGCTGGCCGACGCCATCCGGCGGGCCGGCGTCGCCGATCGCGCCGCCATCAGAAACGCCCTGGCCGCCACCCGGGAGTTCGATGGCGTCACCGGCCGGATCAGCTTCAACGCAAATGGCGATCTGGCGCGGCAATCGGCCGTGATCTTCCAGTTTATTGACGGATCCAGCCGGTTTGTCAAACAGATGGGGCCCTTCGAGTGGCCCTGATCCCAACCCCAAGACGACGGGAGACACTCCATGCGGACGATGCGTTTCGCCTTTGTCTGCCTGGCCCTGCTTTTCTGTGCGCCCCTTCCGGCAGCCGCGGCCCCGGAGGCCGAACCGCCGCTGCGGGTGGCCGCCATCCTCGCCACAACGGGGATCGCCGCCTTCGATAACCAGGTGGTCCTGCGGGGCCTGCGGACGGCCGTGGCGGAGATCAACGGGGAGGGCGGCGTTCTGGGCCGGCCCATGATCCTGGTGGAGATGGACAACCGCAGCACGCCCCTGGGCTCCAGGAAGGCGGCGGAGGCCGCCGTTCGGGACGGCGCTCTGGCGGTGATCGGCGCCTCCTGGAGTTCCCATTCCCTGGCCATGGCCCCGGTTCTGCAGGCGGCGGCGGTGCCCATGATAACGCCCAACTCCACACATCCGGACGTCACCCGGGCGGGGAATTACATCTTCCGCGCCTGCTTCACCGACCAGTTTCAGGGCAAGGCGCTGGCCTGCTTCGCCTTCCATCGGCTCGCGTCCCGAAGGGTGGTGACGCTCCGAAACGTCAGCAGCCACTACAGCATGGAGCTGTCCGATTTCTTCAGGCGGCGCTTTGTCGAGCTGGGGGGCAAGGTGCCCTGGGAGGGACGCTACCGGGAGACGAGCGTCGATTTTGCCTCCATGCTCGCCGAAACGGCGCGAGTGGCGCCGGATCTGGTTTTGCTGCCCGGCTACAGCCGGGAGAGCGGCCTGATTATCCGACAGGCCCGGGAGATGGGCCTCGGGCTGCTGTTTCTGGGGGGTGACGGCTGGGGACAGAATCTTACGGAATTTGCCGGCCAGGCGGTAGTAGGCAATTATAGTTGCGTCCACTGGCATCCGGATCTGGCCGATCCCGCGGGCCGCCGCTTTCAGGACCGCTACCAGGTCCTCCATGACGAGGCGCCCCGGGACGATGGCGCCGCCCTGGGATACGATTCGGTCCTGCTGCTGGCCGACGCCATCGCCCGGGCCGGCGCGGCGGATCACGCCCGCGTCCGGGACGCGCTGGCCGCAACCGGCGGATTTACGGGCGTCACCGGCGCCATCCGCTTCGATGAAAACGGCGACCCCATCGACAAGCGGATCATCTTTCAGCGGATCGAAAGGGGGGTGGGGCGGCTCATGGCTGTGTTCGACCCCCGGAACAAGGCGTCGATCCCCTGCGGCTGGCCTTCCTGGATGATCCCCGGAGCGGAGAGATGAAGCGTTTTTACGGCCTGGGCGCCAGGATCAAGGGCGCCATTTTGCTCACCTGCGTGCTGCTCACCCTTCTTTACGGCGGCATCCTGTGGCTCTTCGAGGGGCGGCGGTATGAAAATTCCCTGGAGAAGATCCGGAGCCTGATGCGATCCACGCTGGACCAGAAATACGAGGACCTGGCCAACGAGATCGCCTTCGGCCTGTTGGAGGCCCTGGATCTGACGGTTCAGGACATGCTCAAGGACGAGGGGGTGATCGGCGTGATCGCCTACGGGCCGGACGGCGTCGTTCGCCATCTGTCCGAGGGGGTGCCACCGGCGGAGGTGGCCGCCGGTTTCCGGCCAGGAGACGCCGCCGCCCCGCTCTTTGAAAAGCGGACGCGGGAAAATGGCCAAATCGCCCTGTACTACACCGCCCCCATCCGCGTGATCGGCGACACCATCGGCTATGTGCGGATGATCTACAGCCTGGAACGGGTGGAGCGGGAGCGGCGCATGGCGCTGCTGCTGTTTGCCGGCCTGCTGGTGGCCATCCTGCTGCTGGTCACCCAGGTGCTGGGGCTGATGCTCTCCCGGCTGGTTACCCGGCCGGCGCGCCGGTTGAGCGGGGCGATGGAGGAGATGCGCCGGGGCGGCCCGGGCCGGCGGGTGGCGGTGGATTCCACGGACGAGATCGGGCAGATGGGCGCCATCTTCAACGAGATGTCGGCTCGATTGCTGGAGGTTCAGCGGGAACTGCGGGAGGCCCGCGACGCGGCCGAGGCGGCCAGCCGGGCCAAAAGCGATTTTCTGGCCTGCATGAGCCACGAGATCCGCACGCCCATGAACGCCATCATCGGCATGGCGGAACTGCTGGGCCGGACCCGGCTGGACCCCCGCCAGCATAACTACCTGCGCACCCTGCGCGCCTCGGGCCGCGCCCTCATCGGCCTGCTGGAGGATATTCTGGATTTTTCCCGGATCGAGGCGGGCAAGCTGGAGCTGGACGCCGTGGATTTCCGGGTCTCCGAGGCGCTGGACGAGCTGATCGACATGTTCCGCCAGACGGCGGTGGAAAAGCGCATCGAGCTGCTGGTTTCCATGGCCCCCGGCACGCCGGACGCCCTGTGGGGTGATCCGCTCCGGCTCAGGCAGATCCTGCTCAATCTCATCGGCAACGCATTCAAGTTCACCTCCGAGGGCCAGATCGAGGTATCGGCCGAAAGAGTGGATTCCGGGGCGTCCGCCGGCGGAGAAGCGGTGGATCTGCTGTTTTCGGTGAGGGATTCGGGCATCGGCATTGAGCCCGGGGAAGGAAAGGCCCTGTTCGAGGTCTTCACCCAGGGGGACGGCTCCATCACCCGGCGATACGGCGGGTCCGGGCTGGGGCTGGCCATCAGCAAAAAGCTGGTGGAGCGGATGGGCGGGCGGATCTGGTTTGAAAGCGTTCCGGGCCGGGGAACCACCTTTTACTTCACCGTGGTGTTTCTCCGCAGGTCATCCGCGGAGGCCGCCCGGGTGACGGCGGCGCCTCCGGATCTTTCCGGCGCCAGGGCGGTGATCTCCGTGGCCAGCCCGGCCCTGGGGGATCATATTCGCGGGCGGCTGGCCGCAATGGGCCTTCAGGCCCGCCAGGGGCCGCCGGCTGCGGCGCTGGGGCTCGGGCCCGGCGATCTCTGGGTGACGGAACCGCCGCCGCCGGATGCCGCCCCGGCCTACGCGCCGGCGCGGGAAAACCCGGATGGGCCCGCCGCCGGCCCCGCCGTGCTGATGATTGCGCCCTTCGGCCAGGCGGAGGACGCGGCGCCGCC
>JAABTE010000178.1 GCA_011390035.1 Desulfobacteraceae bacterium
TTTCCATCCGCTGGGCCGCGGACCGGGCGCCGGGAACGGCCCGCTCCAGGTCCGCCACCGCCATCTCGCCGGCCTCCATCAGCAGCTCGGCCACGCGCCGGGCCTTTTCCGTCATGCCGGAAAAGGCCCCGCCGGCCCCGGAAAAGACCGCCATCCCGGCCTCCGTGAGGGCGGCGTGGCGCAGCATCCGGTGGCCGATCTCGGCGGGGGGCTCGGCCAGCCGCGCCACCCAGCCTTTTTTGGCCATTGCCCGCAAGGCCCCGTCCGGCACCGGCTCCCCCAGCCTCCGGCGGATCTGGCGGATGGGCAGGGGGCCTTCCAGCAGCAGGGCCAGGATCGCCTGGCGCAGCGGGGCCGTGGCGGGGTCGGAGAGGGCCGCCCTGCCCTCTGCGGCGATGGCCCATCCCACCTTTTCGGCCGGGGCCATGCCGCCGGGCAGGGCCCCGGCGATCACCGCCCCCAGCGGATACAGATAATAATCGGCCACCCACCTGAAAAAGGGGATCATCTCGGGGGGAAAGATGGGCCGGTCATCGATGATATCCAGAATATTCCGGATCTTATGCCGCCCAGGCGGCCGCCCCGGCCCCAGGATGAAGCCTATGGCCACCCGCCGGCCGAAGGGGACCCGGACCCGGTGGCCGGGCCGGGCCAGATCGGCCAGCGGCGCCGGAGCGCCGTAAGTGAAGGCGCCAAAGGCGTGGACGGCCACGGCCACCTCCAGCAACGCCAAAGGATTCTTTTCTCTTGACACGCTCGTCACCTTCCCTTAGTTAGAAAAAAGGATGCCGTATGTCAATAACCCAAGGAGGAAATCATGCCGGGCATCATCCGCAAAATCGCCGCCGCGCTGCTTATATGCGCCATTTTGATCCATATCCCCGCCCCGGCACTGGCCCAGGGGCAGGGGCAGGCCCAGCGGGACATCAGCGCCGGGGCCATGGTGTTCGACCTGTTTCTGATGCGGCCCGCCGGCATCGCCGCCACCGTGGTGGGGTCAGTTTTTTTCATTGTGGCGCTGCCCTTTTCAAAGGTGGGGGGCAACATCATGCCCGCCTACGAAAAGATGGTGCTGCAACCCGCCCGATTCACCTTTCAACGGCCCCTGGGAGACTTTTAAGCCCCTTTTAAGATTCCCGCGCCGCCAGGGCGCCCATCAACGCCGCAAATGGCTGGAATTTTATCGAATCAAAATAAGAAGGAGATCCTCGTGCCCGTAACAGTCGTCTCGCATCCGCTCATTCGCCACAAGCTTGGCCTGCTCCGGGAGGCCAGCGTTTCAACCAAGGATTTCAGAGACTTGGCATCAGAAGTGGCCAGTCTGCTCACCTACGAGGCCACAAAGGATCTGGCCACCGAAACCCAACAGATTCAAGGCTGGGCCGGCCCCGTCGCCGTGGAGCGGATCAAGGGAAAAAAGATCACGGTGGTCCCCATTCTCCGGGCGGGGCTCGGGATGATGAACGGCGTGCTGGACATGATCCCGTCTGCCCGGGTGAGCGTGGTGGGCCTGTACCGGAACGAGCAGACCCTGGAGCCGGTGCGCTATTATGTGAAGATGACCGGCCAGATCGCCTCCCGCATGGCCCTGATCCTGGACCCCATGCTGGCCACCGGCGGCACCCTGACGGCCACCATCGACCTGCTCAAGGAGGCCGGATGCCGCCGGATCAAGGGCATCTTCCTGGTGGCGGCGCCCGAGGGCCTCCAGCGGATCGAAAAGGCCCACCCGGACGTGGAGATCTACACGGCGGCGGTGGACGAGAAACTGAATGAAATCGGCTATATCATCCCCGGCCTCGGCGACGCGGGAGACAAGATCTTCGGCACTAAATAGGAGCGCTTACACCATGAGCGAAGAACCCGTTACCGATTCCCTTTCCTCCACCGATTCCCTTTCCTCCACCGAATACCATTTCCGCCTCGGCGACGCCCTTCTGGGCGGTCAGATGCTCTTTGTGGCCTTCGGCGCCCTGGTGCTTGTGCCCCTGCTAACGGGGCTGGACCCGAACGTGGCCCTGTTCACCGCCGGCGCCGGCACCCTGGTCTTTCAGGTCATCACAAAGCGGATGGTGCCGATCTTTCTGGCATCCTCCTTCGCCTTCATCGCCCCGATCATCTACGGCGTGCAGAAATGGGGCATCCCCGGCACCCTGTGCGGCCTGGCCGCCGCCGGCCTGCTCTACATCGCCCTGGGCCTTCTCATCCGCTGGCGGGGGCCCGAGATGATCGTCAAGGTGCTGCCGCCCGTGGTGACCGGGCCCGTGATCATGGTCATCGGCCTGATTCTGGCGCCGGTGGCCGTGAACATGGCCATGGGCAAAACCGGAGACGGCGCCATCGCGCTGGTGCCGGAAAACCGGGCGATGATCGTCTCGCTCATCTCCCTTGCCGTGACCATCCTGGTCTCGTTGAAGGGCCGGGGCATGCTGCGGCTGATCCCGATCCTGTGCGGCATCGGCTCGGGCTATATCATCTCCCTTTTTTACGGGCTGGTCGATTTTTCTCCCGTGGCCGACGCCCCATGGCTGGCCATGCCCAATTTCGTCTTTCCGGAATGGAACTGGCAGGCGATCTTCTTTATCGTGCCGGTGGCCATCGCCCCGGCCATAGAGCACTTTGGCGACATCCTGGCCATCAGCTCCATCACGGGGAAAAACTACCTGAAAGACCCCGGCATCCATCGCACCATCATGGGCGACGGCATCGCCACCGGCCTGGCGTCCTTTCTGGGCGGGCCGCCAAACACCACCTATTCGGAGGTAACGGGCGCCGTGGCCCTGACCAGGGTCTTTAACCCGGCCATCATGACCTGGGCGGCGCTGTTCGCCATCGCCATGGCCTTCATCGGCAAGGTTGGCGCCCTGCTTCAGACCATCCCCGCGCCGGTGATGGGGGGCATCATGCTGCTGCTGTTCGGCGCCATCATGGTGGTGGGCCTAAACAGCCTGGTGAAGTCGGGCCAGGACCTGACCGAGCCCCGAAACCTGGCCATCGTGGCCCTGATTTTGGTGTTCGGCATCGGGGGGATGTCTTTTTCGGCCGGAGAGTTTACCATCAAGGGAATCGGGCTGGCCGGAATTCTCGGGGTACTCTTGAATCTCGTTCTGCCCCGGAGCAACGCGGACACGTAATAACTACAAAGATTTTTTTATAACAAAAGGATGGGGGCCGGGCCCGGACCCCATCCTTTCTTATGCTAAATCCTTGTAATTACGGCTGAAACAATAGCGTTTCTCAAAACTGAAACCCGGCCTTTCGACCGGGTTTTTTGTGCCGCGCCGCCCCGCCCTTTTGGAGGGCGCCGTTGCTACTGGCCGTAAACGACGGTGGTGAACTTGGTGAAAACGCCCATAATGCCAAGGGTTTGAAAGTCCACGTGATGGATGTTGGAGATGTTGCCGTTCCTGGAGGCGGCATTGATGCTGGCGTCGCCCACGGCCACCATGCCGAAGAGCGAGTAGCAGGAAGACATGCCGACCTGAGAGGGGTTGGCGTTGCCCGGCGCCGACATGGGCCCCTTCACGTCGGTGAACATAAAGCCCGTAACCGGAGCCGCGCCTGTGGCGCATCCGGCCAGAAGCGCCCCCAACAGGGCCAGAACGACCAGTGATCTGATTTTGGCTGACATCATCTTCTTTCCTTTCCCTTTTCCGTTTTAGAATTCAGCAGGTTAAGCAAACCAGCCGCCATCCCGCCCGATCTCGTTTTTCAAAAATCAATAAATCCAAACAATTAAAATCCTCTCTACCGCATGTCGCCGCCCCTGTCAAGCACTCAGGACAAAATCTCCCCCATGATGACCGAAAAGGTACAAAAACTATTGCAAGCGCGTTATAATTCATTTAGATTGGCGTATCGGAGGCATGAAGAATGAACATCTATACCAGCCTTATCATACTGGGTTCCGTGGCGGTGGGTCTTTCGGCCTACCTGCCCTTTCAGATCCCCAACAAAAGCGTCTCTTTCGTATCCACGATATTTTCGTCCATATTCTCGCTGCTGGTGACCTATATCATCACCCGGCGGTACATGGAGCAGGAGCATGACGCGGAGATCCGGGATCTGAAGGAGCGCTATGAGCGAAAGATCCGGCGGCTCAAAAAAGAGCACGACACCACCACGCTGGAAAAGACCATCCGGGAGGGCACCCAGACCCTGATCAAGAACGCCGTGGACTATTTTAAGATCGAGAACATCAAAAACGAGGTCGGCGCATCCGCCGCCATCCAGAACCTGCAACTGGACAAATACGGCCAGATCATCGAGCTTCTGGCCGATTTTTCCCTGATTCTGCCCGATTACCAGGAGAACCAGTTGATCGTGCAAAGGGAGCTGGACCACCAGATCGAGATCTACGAGGTGGACGAAAAACCCTTTTCCCTGTTCCTCCAGCGGATCATGGGAAAATACCGGGCCACCCTGGAAAAAAAGATCCGGGAGAAGATGGAGCAGAAGGCCATCCAGAGCATGAAGTCCTGCCCCCGGTGCGCCGAGCGGGTACTCTTCAAGGCCCGGGTGTGCAAGCACTGCGGCTATGAATTCAAGAATGTTCCCAGAAGCGCCACCCACTCCACCGTGGCGGTGGACCGGGTGGAAAAGGGAAAAGCCCTCTTCAACGCCGGCAACTACGAGGAGGCCATAGAGGTCTTCAACAGCGCCATCATCCTCAAGCCCAACTATGCGCTGGCCTATTACAACCGGGCCATCGTTTACAACAAGCTGGGGGATCACCAGCGCGCCGAGGCGGACCTGAAGGAGGCGTGCTACCTGGGCCACAAGAAGGCACAGGAGCTGCTGAACGCCCAGGGGATGCGGACGGAAACGGCGAACTGATAAAAGACAGGCGATGAGCCCTGGGGCCCGGCTTGCCGCCGACCTGCATTTTCTTGTTGTACAAGGGCCCTATAAATCCTAAAATGATAGCTGGAGCATGAATGCTCCGGCGATGGCGCCGGGAGCATTGCCTCCCGGCGATTGTTTTTGTCTGCGGGAAAACAGCATCACCACCCGGACCCACATCGGAAGAACCTTTGCAAGGGCTTATGAGCAAAATCAGCGATGAATTCGAAAAACCCAACGCCACCCCGCACGACGCGGCCTTCAAGTCGGCATTCCAGAAGCGGGACCTGGCCAGGAGCTTTTTCCGGCGCTATTTTCCGGAGCCGATCGTCAAGCTGATCGATTTCCGGTCCCTGAAGCTACAAAACGGCAGCTATGTGGACGAGAAGCTCAGGGGAAAGCACTCTGACATCCTGTACCGGGCCAGGATCAAAGGGGACATGGCCTTCCTGTATATCCTGTTCGAGCATCAAAGCCGGCCGGACTACATGATGGCCTTCCGGCTGCTGTGCTACATGACCAACATCTGGCGGGAATTCCTCGACCAGAATCCGAAGGCCCGGCGGCTGCCTGTGGTGCTGCCCGCGGTGCTATACCATGGCGCGGGCCAATGGGACGCTCCCCGCTCGATGCACGAAATCGTTCAAATGGACGAAAACCTGGCCAAATACGTTCCCCTGTTCGCCTATGATCTTTACGATCTCGGACAATACCCCGACGAGCGGCTGCTGCTGGGCGACTATATGGCCCTGGGCGTTGTGCTTTATTTGATGAAGCACATTTTCGACGCTGATTTCGGCGAGCGCTTCATTCAGGCGGCCAAGTATCTCGGCTCAATCGATGACCAGCGCGTTCAGCTCGAA
>JAABTE010000179.1 GCA_011390035.1 Desulfobacteraceae bacterium
GCCGTGCCCGGGCTGCCCGGCGTGCCGATGGACCGGAACCAGGCAGGCCCATGGGTCAACAGGGGCGGGACGCTGGCAAGGGTCTTGACGTTGTTGATCACCGTCGGTTTGCCGTCGAGCCCTTTTTCCGCCGGGTAGGGCGGCCGGTACTCGGGCATGCCCCGGTGGCCCTCAATGGAGCGGATCAGGGCCGTCTCCTCGCCGCAGACAAAGGCGCCGGAGCCCTGAAAGACCCGGATCTTCAGGCGAAAGCCGCTGCCCAGAACGCTTTCCCCTAAAATCCCCATCGCCTCGGCCTGGGCGATGGCCTTTGTCAGAATCCGCACGGCCAGGGGGTACTCGGCCCGCACATAAAAGAGTCCCGTTTCGGCCCCCGTGGCATAGGCGCACAGGGCCAGCCCCTCGATCACCTGGTGGGGGTTGCTCTCAAGCAGGGTCCGGTCCATGTAGGCGCCCGGGTCTCCCTCGTCGGCGTTGCAGATGACGATGCGACTTTCTCCGGAGGCGGCGCGGGCCAGTTCCCATTTTTTTCCGGTGGGAAAGCCGGCCCCGCCCCGGCCCCGCAGGCCGGCTTCCTTTACCGCGGCGATCACCGCCTCGGGAGGGCCGGAAAGGGCCTTTGCCAGGGCCTCGTAGCCGCCATCGGCCAGGTAGTCGCGGATATCCTCCGGGTCGATGCGGCCGCACTTTTCCATCACGATCCGCTTTTCCCGGTTGAACCGGGGAAATTCCCCCACCCAGGGGATCATCTCGTTTTCCTCTGTGGCGCCGTAAACATGCTCGAAGCGCGGGTCGCCCTCGGCCAGGAATAGCTTTGCCAGCATCTTGGCCTTGCCCGCCGTAACATTGTGATAGAAGATGGGCGGAAACCCGGAGGCCGGATGATCGATGATCACCCACGGCTCGGCGTAGCAGTGGCCCACGCAGCCCACGGAATGGAGGGTGGCCTCGACCCCGAGGCCCGCCAGGGTCTCTTCGAAGGCGGCTTTTGTCTCCAGCGCGCCGGAGGCGATGCCGCAGGTGGCCATGCCGATGTGGATGGCCGGGATCAGGGTCTCGGCCGGCGCGGCCCTTCCCTTTGCGGCCTCCGCCCCAAGGCGCTTTAAAATCGCCATGGGCGATTCAGCGGCCGTCTGATTCATTTTTGGCCTTCTCCCTTTCCGCTTTTTCCTTTTCGATCTGAACCCGCGTCAACAGCCCCTCCACCTTGCTCGGGGCCATGTGGCCATGGACGGTCTCGCCCATCATGGCCACCGGCGCCAGGGCGCAGCAGCCCACGCAGGCCACCCGCTCGATGGAAAACTCCCGGTCCGGCGTCGTCTCCCCCTCCTTGATCTCCAGCTTGCGCTCGAAGTTTTCCAGGATGATGTCGCCGGCCCGCACATGGCAGGCCGTGCCCATGCATACCTTGATGGGGTGGCGGCCCGGCGGGTTGAATTTGAACTGATTATAAAAGGTTGCCACGCCGTGGACCTCGGCCGCCGGGATCTCCAGGTGATCGGCCACCATCCGGATGGCCCCCCGGGGCAGGTAGCGGTGGGTTTCCTGTATGGTTTGCAGCAGGGGGATCAACTGGCCCCGGTCCCGCCCGAATTCGGCGATGCGGGTTGAAATATCCGTCAGGATCGCCTGTTCAGGGTCCTCCGCCGGCATATCTTCCGGATCCTCTGCCGGTAAAGCGTCATTCATCGTATTGAAGGGCTCCGTTTATCCGTTCGTTCATATGTTACTGCTGAAAAAGCGTCAAATCCGCTCCAGCGCCCCGTAGGCCCCTTGAATCCGGTCCCGGAGCAGGAAGCAGAACTTTTCCAGCACGTGAAATCCCAGCGCCCGGTCCGCGACCATGATCTCCCGAAGGTCCGCGCCCCGCAGCCGGATGGCCGTGGTTGGCTTCTGGCAGGTGGCAGACGACATGAGAAAGTGCGGCTCGCCCAGCAGGGTGGACCAGCATCCCAGCACCCGGCCCCGGCCCAGCGTTCCGATCACCACCGATCCCTTGCGGCCGCCCAGATCCATGGAGCGCTCCAGGAAGACATGCCCCCGGGCGATGACATGCAGATGCTCGCCGAAATCCCCCTGCTGAAAGATATATTCGCCGCTTTCGTAGGTGTCCGCCTCGCACAGGGCGGCGATGCGGGAGACGGTGGATGCGTCCAGCCCCTTGAAGAATTCGCAGTCCCGCAGGACCTGCTCGATCTGCGCGTTGTCCATATTCTCCTCGTCCGGGTTCTCGTCGTCCGGTTAGGATCGCCGGGCCATCGGGGCCACGGGATCCGGGTCGCTTCCGCCGGCGCCTTTTTTTACTTCGGCTCGTCGAACCGGCAGGTCAACACGATCATGTCCTCGTCAAAGGCGGTTTTGGTCTTGAAGGGCAGGGTCTTGAACAGCCGGATCATGCCCATGTTGTCCGTGGAGGTGTAGGCCATCACGCCGCCGATGCCGTTTTCCCGGGCCGCCTCGGCCAGCTTCATCATCAGCATCTTGCCCAGCCCCTTGCCCTGAAACTCCTTGCTGATGGAAAAGGCCACCTCCGCCACGTTCCGCGCGGGGTCCAGCAGGTACTGGCCCACGCCCACCACCTTGCCGAAGCCGAATTCGCCCACCAGGGCCACCATGGTCAGGTCCTTGACGTAGTCGATGTGCAGAAAGTCCTCCAGGTCGTCGCGCAGGAAGCTTGTTTTTTCGTGGAAGAAGCGCAGCACCACGTCGTCTTTTTCCAGGTTGTAAAAATGCTCCTGGACTCGCCGCTCGTCCACCGGCTTGATGGGCCGGATGGTCACCTCCTGGCCGCCGATATCCTTGACCTCCTCGAGCTTGGCCGGATAGATCCCGTGGATCGACTCCTTGAGGGTGCGCTCCCGGCCCAGAAAACCCATCTCCCGGGCCTTTTCAAACAGCGCCTCCCGGTGATCCGGATGGGCGATGCTGATCATGGCCATGGCCCGCTCCTGAAGGCTCTTGCCGAAAAGATTCACGGCCCCGTACTCGGTGATGACGTGGTGCGCGTCCCCTCGCGGCACCACCACGGCCGTGTTGTCCAGCATGGGCACGATGCGGCTCTGGCCCTCGGGGTTGGTGGAGGTGAGCATCAGGATGGATTTTCCCCCCGGCGCCATGGTGGCCCCCCGGATGAAGTCCACCATGCCGGTGATGCCGGAAAAATGGTTGTGGGGCAGCGCGTCGGCGGCCACCTGGCCGGTCAGGTCCATGATCATGGCAACATTCATCGTTACCATTTTACTATTGCGGGCGATGATGCCCGGATCATTCACGTAGTCGGACGGGTGAAAATCCACCGACGGGTTGTCGTGGAGGAACTCGTACAGCAGGCTGGTGCCGATGGCGGAGCTGGCCACGATCTTGCCCTCGTTGAAGCCCTTTTTCCGGTTGGTGATAACGCCCCTTGAGACCAGGTGCATGATGTCGTCGGTGATGTACTGGGTATGAACCCCCAGATCGTTCTTGTCCGACAGGGCCAGCAGGGTGGCCTGGGAGGTGGCGCCCAGGCTGATCTGGATGGTGGAGCCGTCCTCCACGAACCGGGCGATGAGCCGGCCGATGGCGTTGGCCGCCTCGCTGTTCGGCAGGCTCTGCACCTCTATGATGTCCTCGTCGTGGGGAACGAACACGTCCACATCGTCCACGTGGATGAAGCTGCGGCCCAGCACCCGGGGCATTTTGGCGTTCACCTGGGCGATCACCAGATCCGCGGACAGGGCCGCGGACAGGGTGATGTCCACGGAAACCCCGAGGCTCATCCACCCGAAATCATCCGGCGGGGTCACCTGAATCAGGGCCACGTGGATGGGCAGCATCCGGCTTTTGAACAGCCGGGGAATGGCCGACAGGTTGATGGGGGTGATGTAGCGCTTGTTGGCCGACAGCCGCCGGCTCTTGGCCGAGCCGAGGTAGAACGAGCGGATGTTCATGCTCTCGGCCTCGGGCTTTCCGGCCATCAGCGTCAGCGGCGTACTCTCCAGGGCCAGCAGGCGGACGACCTCGAGGTCCGTGAAGAAGTTGGACTTTTCCGCCAGCGCCTTGACCAGTTGCTGAGGCTCGCCGCAGGACGACCCGATGAAGATGCGCTTTCCGGGGCGGATCAGCTTCATGGCCTCGGCCACGGTCCGCTGCTTCTCGACGTAATCGTCGGCCCAATAGGATCTGGATTTTCGCGCCATATTAATCTTTCCTGCTTGAGGAAAACGGGGGGGCGCCGAAGGGGGCGCCGGATGATATCCTGGAAAAGTGTACCGTAAAGCGGCTTGCTTGGCAAGCATTCCCGATACCCCTTAAGACGGCCCCTGAAACCCTCAACGGAACTGGTTGACAGAAAAGCCGCTTGCCGATATAATAAATGGTTTGAAGACGTATGTGGGCAGGGTCTGACGAAAATGGATATTGTAATAAATTTTAAATTGTTAAGGTGAATCGGAATGCTCTATTTAATGCGGCGGCACGCCACCAGTTGGTTTATCAAGATCATCCTCGGGGCCATTGTGATCGTCTTTGTCCTTTGGGGCGTCGGCAATTTCGGCGATCCGAGCTTCGGCAGCGTGGCGGTGGTCAATGGCGAAGCCATCACGGTGGACGATTATCGCACCGCCTATAATAATATGGTGGAGCGGTATCGCCAGATGTACGGCGACAACTTCAACTCGGACATGGTCAAGATGCTCAAGCTGGACGAGCAGGCCCTTGACAGCCTCATTGAGCAGCGGCTGGTGATACAGCGGGCCCGGCAGCTCGACCTGCGGGTGACGGACGAGGAGCTGGCCGAATCGATCCGGTCCTATCCGGTGTTTCAAGACGGCGGCGCCTTCAGCAAGGCCATTTACCAGAGGGTGCTGGCCGCCAACCGCCTGACTCCGGAGTCCTTCGAGGCATCCCAGCGCGAGACCCTTCTGGCCCAGAAGCTGCGTTCCTTCGTGCTGGACGGGGTCAAGGTGTCCGAAGACGAGGCTCGGCGATGGCACGAATATAACAACGCCGAGATCCGGATCGATTACGTCCTGTTCGACCCGGCCACCTTCGATGCGGCGCCCGAAGACGAGGAGCTGGCCGAATACTTTGAAAAGAACAAGGCCGGCTACAGGACCGAGCCGATGGTCAAGGCTCGATACCTGAGGTTTGCCCCGGAGGATTACGCGGACCCGGCGGCGGTCTCGGAGGAGGCCGTTTCCGAGTATTACGACGGAAATCCGGATGAGTTCAAGACGCCCAAAACGGTCCATGCCCGCCACATCCTGATCAAGACCGCCCCGGACGATTCCGACGAGGCCATCGAGGCAAAGAAGGCCCGGGCCGAGGAGGTCCTTAAAAAGGCCCGGGAGGGCGAGGATTTCGCCGAGCTGGCCGGGCAGTATTCCGAAGGCCCCACCAAGGACAAGGGCGGCGATCTTGGCAGCTTCAAGTTCGAGGACATGGTCGAGCCCTTTTCGGAAAAGGCATTTGCCATGGCCCAGGGGGAGATCGGCGGCCCGGTGCTTACCCAGTTCGGCTGGCATGTAATCAAGGTGGAGGCGATCAATCCCGAGTCGGTCAAGCCCCTGGAAGAGGCCGCCGCCGGCATCCGGGAGAAGCTTGCCAAGGAGCGCGGCAAGTCGGCCGCGCTGGAGGCGGCGGAAAAGGCCTATGACTTGAGCTTCGCGGGCGATGATCTGACCAGGATCGCCGAGGCCATGGGCGGCGGCCTGG
>JAABTE010000180.1 GCA_011390035.1 Desulfobacteraceae bacterium
AAATTCATAACGAGGCCATGGATTTAGCAGAAGAAGCATTTAGCGCTAAAAAAACAGGCGACAGGGAAAATGCGACCGCTCTTTTTTTAAAGGCCCTTGAGTTGGAAAAAAAAGCACTCACCTTTTTCCCGCCAACCAAGGACTCTGAACCCACAAGGTCGATTTTAATCAATAGCGCCGCTTCGATGGCATTCCACGGGCGGGATTACGAGCAGGCCGAACAGATTGTCAGCCTCGGGCTGTGTGGATATCCTCCTTCCGAAATCAAAGCCGAACTCAAGGCATTGCTGGACGACATCAAATTCAAGCAGCATATAATAATGAAGAATTTAGAGATCGAAGACAATGAAATGCAAATGAACCTATGGGGAGACGCGACCGGGTTCGGCGTGATCCCAATCGACTTGTTAATGAAACGAATAGACCAATTAAAAACCATATTTTACAGGACCATCGAAAGGTTATCCCATATCCCCTATAGAAGCTCCGGCAGAACAAGCAAATCCATTACAAAGGCATACAAGCTGTACCTCAAGGGCTTCATGCCCGGCAGCTTCGGGATTTCACTTTCCATTGGAGAAAGACTCGATCAACTATCCCTTTTTTCGGATTATGCCAATGAACAAATCCCGGTTGGAAGCGCATTAAACGAGATTCTGACTTGCTTTGAACTGCTTCAGCAGAGCCAAATCAATACTCTGAGAGCGCGTTTCGCAGATGAGGATTATCTGGACAATTTTATCAGCATCGCAAGACAGATGGCGCCTGACGGTCATGAGATAAAAGGGTTGGCTCTGGCCTCGAAATCCAAAGGCAGACTCAGAACGGTGGGATTCAGACGCACGAGGCAGGAAATACCCACATACGAAAAACTCGCAGTCGAAGATCAAGGTGGCGATGCGCCTCAAAAGGAAAGAGTGATTTTAAAAGGCATTCTGAAGCACGCCGACAGTTTGAAAATTGAAGGGAAATACGGCCTGGTAAAACTGCAAAGCGAAGAAGATAAAAAACCTTACACGATACTTGTGCCACTCACCCAGATCCAGGATGTGGTTCAGCCTTATTTTGAAGAAAAAGTGACTATTACCGGTTATCGTATAGGTAATAAAGTCTATTTTGATGACATAGAAAATGCGGAATAGGCCCCACGCGATCAAACAAATGAAAAAACAATCCCCCCTCCCCCATCAGGAACTGACCGCCGCCCTCCAGCCGGACGGCCTTCCCCTTCTGGAATGGATCGAATCGCCCGCCCCGCTGGCCGATGAGGCCATCGCCCTTCAAAACGAGGTCTTCCGCCGCCAGGAAAAGGCGCGGGACGCGGCCGAATGGCTGCTGTATCTGGGGTTTTCCGAGCCCGGCGTTTCGCTTTCCTCCTCGCTGGCCTTCTGGCGGGAGTTCGCCGGGGATTTCGTCCGTCGGCTTCGTCTGACGCCGGATCTTTCGTCCCTGCGGGATAAGGCGGAGGTTCCGGCAGATCCGGAGGCGCTGGCGGCCCACCTGTTGCAAGCGCCGCTGATGGATGGCGCCGACTACCTCACTGTGGACGCCCTGGAAAGCCTCTGGAACCGGATGGCCGAGGCCTTTCGGCGGGGCATCGCCCGGCATGAGGGGTCTGTGGAAAGCTATTTTCAGTCCTTCCGGCCGGACCTTCATGTGGCGGGGCGGGTCTATTTTCACCTGGTGGAAAACAAGAGCGGCGATGCGCCCTTTGCCTTTCTGGCCACATACACCACGCCGCTGGACGCCGAGGGCCGGTCTCGCCATCTGCCCTTAAAGCATGCGTTGCAAACCTTCGGCAAAGCAAGCCGGGAGCTGTTCGATCTGCTGGCCACGGTTCACCGGGCCGCGGCGGCCAGCCAGCTTGTGGCCCGCATGCTGGAAAACGGCGAGATCTTTCATCCGCTGGCCATCGCCGCGGCAGAGGCCCACACCTTCCTGCGGGAGGTGCCCCTGTACGAATCTGCCGGGGTGCTGTGCCGCATCCCCAACTGGTGGAAGGCGCGGGGGGCCGGAGCGAGCATCCGCGTGGGGATCGGCGAGAAACCGCCCTCCCGGGTGGGCATGGAGGCGATCCTGTCTTTCGACGCCCGGCTGTACATCAACGGGGCTCAGATCACAGAGGCCGAGGCCCGGCAGATGCTGGCCGAGACCGAGGGTCTGGCCTTCATCAAGGGCAAATGGGTGGCCGCGGACCCGGAGAAGCTGAAACGGGTGCTGGAGGCCTACGAGCTGGCCGGAAAACTCGCCAGGCGCGGAGAGCTGACCTTCAGGGAGGCCCTTCGCATGCAGCTAAACCCGTCGGCGTTCCTGGGGCTGGACGCGGAGGCCGACGCGGTGCAGATAGACAGTGGCCAGTGGCTGGCGTCGGTCATAGAGCGGCTGGAGCATCCGGAGCGCATCGAAACGGCCGCGCCCGAAACCGGCCTCAAGGCCGCGCTCCGGCCCTACCAGGAGCGGGGCATCAACTGGCTGTGGATGCTCCACACCCTCAACTTCGGCGCCTGCCTGGCAGACGACATGGGGCTGGGCAAGACGATCCAGACCCTCGGGTTTTTAGGGGCCCTGAGGGCCGCCACCCCCAAGGCGGAGCGAAAGGCCAGCCTGCTGGTGATCCCGGCCTCGCTCATCGGCAACTGGACCGCGGAGATCGACCGCTTCGCCCCCCACCTCGCCTATTATGTGGCCCACCCCGGCGCAAACCCGAAAGGAAATCTGAACACCGATGATCCGGCCGCCATCGACCGCCATGATCTGATCATCACCACCTACGCCCTGGCCCAGCGATACAGGTGGATCGGCGCCCACGCCTGGCGCTACGCCATCCTGGACGAGGCCCAGGCCATCAAGAATCCGGGGGCCAAGCAAAGCCGGGCCGTGAAAAAGCTCAATTCCGACAACCGGATCATCATGACCGGCACCCCCGTTGAAAACCGGCTCACCGACCTGTGGTCCCTGTTCGAGTTTCTCAACCCGGGCCTTCTGGGCGGCGCCAGGGAGTTCGGCAAATTCGTCAAGGAGGCGGAACAGGACCCCTCCGGCTACGCCCGGCTGCGGCGGGTGATCCGGCCCTATGTGCTGCGCCGGCTCAAGACCGACAAGCGCGTGATCGCCGATCTGCCGGACAAGGTGGAGATGAAGACCTTCGCCACCCTGAGCCGCAAGCAGGTGGCGCTCTACCAGAACCTGGTAAAAGAGCTGGAGCGCCTGCTGACGGATGCCGACGGCATCCAGCGCAAGGGCCTGGTGCTGGCCTCGCTGATGAAGTTCAAGCAGATCTGCAACCACCCGGACCAGTACCTGGGCATCGACGGCTTTGCCGAGCCCCAGAGCGGCAAGTTTGAGCGGCTGCGGGAGATCTGCGAGACCATCCGGGAAAAGCGGGAAAAGGCGCTGATCTTCACCCAGTTCAAGGAGATGACCGAACCCCTTTCCACCTTCCTGGCCACAATCTTCGGCCGCCAGGGGCGGGTGCTGCATGGCGGCGTGCCCGTGGGTAAGCGCAAGGCGCTCATCGCCGAGTTTCAAAACGGCGCAGGCTACGTCCCCTTCATGGTCCTGTCGCTGAAGGCCGGCGGCGTTGGGCTGAACCTGACGGCGGCCAACCATGTCATCCATTTCGACCGCTGGTGGAACCCGGCGGTGGAGGACCAGGCCACGGACCGGGCCTTCCGCATCGGCCAGAAGCGCAACGTGGTGGTGCATAAATTCGTCACAAAAGGCACGGTGGAGGAAAAGATCGACCAGATGCTGGTGGACAAGGCCGATCTGTCCCGCCAGGTGGTGGCCGCGGCCGGCGAGGGGTGGATCACGGAGATGAAAAACGATGAGCTGGTGGATCTTTTTTCCCTGAGCCTGTAAAGGGCGTGCCCGGGGGGGTTCCGAGGCCCCTTAAAATCGCCCAGGCCCCAATGGCCGGGAGATGAATCCCACGGAACGGAAAGGCTGAAAGCCCCCCTGAGGGGGGCTGGAACATCCTGATATTTTTGATATCCTTAACTATCGGAGCGAGCATGGGCTGGTATCATTATCCAAAATACGTCCCGGTTGCCAGAAGGATGGCCAAGGCGAACCGGCAACTGGAGAAGCTTAAACAGAAAAACCCGGACATCCGGCCGGTGATCATCAAAGGCAATAAAATCGCCCGCACCTGGTGGGGCAAAGCCTGGTGCGACAACATGGAGCGCTACGCCGACTTCGCCTACCGAATCGGCCGGGGCCGAAGCTACGCCCGCAACGGCATGGTGCTGGACCTGCAGATCGCCCCCGGCCTGATCACCTCCCTGGTGCAGGGCACCGCCTCCAGCCCCTATGAGATTGAAATCCGGATCAATAACATCGATCCGATCATCTGGAAAGATATGAAGACGGCGGCCGGCGGCCGCATCGACTCGCTCAGCGAGCTTCTGGCCGGCAAGTTTCCCATGGACCTGATGGAGATCTTCACCCGCCGGGGGCAGGGGCTGTTCCCGTCGCCGGCGGAGATCCACTTTTCCTGCTCCTGCCCGGACATTGCCAGCATGTGCAAGCATGTGGCGGCAACGCTTTACGGCGTGGGAGCGCGACTGGACGAGGACCCGGGGCTATTTTTCACCCTCCGCAAGGCGGATGTGAGCGAGCTGGTCTCCGAGGCGCTGGATGACCGGAAAAAGCAGATGCTGGACAAGGCGGCGGAAAAGAGCGATCGGGTGCTGGGGGATGTGGATCTTTCGGAAATGTTCGGCATCGCGCTGGACGGGGAGGCCCCGGCGGAAACCCCGGCGGCTGACGGGGCAAAATCCCCCGCTCCGTTGAAGAACCTGCGGCGGATTGAGCCGACGAAGCCGGAAAAGCGGGGGAAGGCATCGAAAAAGAAGGCGGGGAAGGCCAGCGGGAAGGGCAAAGGAAAGACGGCTGCCGCAAAGGGAAAGGCGGTTGCCGCGGTGCGAATGAAGGTGGTGAAAAAGAAGATTAAGGTAACCGTGACATCGCTGTTGACGGCCGAGGACGAGGCCCGGAAGAAGGCGGCGGAAAAGCGGCGCCCGGCTGAGGCTTCGCGTTCGGCAAAAGCAGGGAAGCCGGGTGCTAAATCCAAACCTGAAACCGCGATGGACGACACGGAGGCGGTGGCGGCGATTATTTGCGGATGTCCGGAGGGGATCACGGTGCAGGAGGTGGTCCGGCGGTGCGGCCTGGAGAGAAGCAGGGTGTATAATCTTGTCTATAAGCTGGTGCGTCATAAGCGGATCAAGAATGTGGAGCGGGGGGTTTATCGTGGGGCTTGATCAAGAAGGCATGATGGCATGTTGGGCGAATATATAAATGCCGCGATGCGGCGCGCTCATTACGAGATTCTTGAAGACCAGACGTATTACGGCGAAATCGAATGCCTGGATGGCGTGTTCGCCAATGCGGAAACGCTTGAAGAATGGCGGAAACGCTTGAAGAATACAGGGAACAATTGCGGGAAGTGCTTGAGGGGTGGATTGTGCTGGGATTGCGCCTCGGACATGATTTTCCGGAA
>JAABTE010000181.1 GCA_011390035.1 Desulfobacteraceae bacterium
TCCCAGTATGCCCGCCTCCAGGGCCAGTGCCCCCACGCGAAGGTCGGAGCTTGAGGCGGGATTGCCGTATCGGGCCGCATCAAGCATGGCGTCCCAGGCGGCGTCGGCCATGCGCATGGTGGCAAGGGGGATCTGGATGGCCGTTTTCAGGGCCGCCCGCATCCGCTCCTCGCGGGCGGCCTGTTCGGCCGGCGTGGATTTAGGCAGACGCATGGCTTCCATGAAGCCCTCGAAGGCAGCCGCGTCCGCGTCGATCTGGGGGATCAGCTTTCGCGTCGCCTCCCGCAGCGTGGGCAGGATGGCCCGCATTTGGGCATCCACTCCTTCAAAGGCCCGCGCGCCGTAGGTGAGCTGGGCCACCATCTCGCCGAGGCCCGCCCCCATGGCGGCCATGGCCGCGGATGCCGAGCCGCCTCCCGGCGCCGGCGTCCGGGCGGACAGGGCCTTGATGAATTCGCCCAGGGGCATGTTGGCCAGCGGCGCGTCCGGCGGCTCGGCCACGCGGTATTCGATGATCTTTTCCGCCGGGTCGAACCGCGCCACCGAATTGAGCCCCAGCCGCTCCGCGGCCAGGCGCGTCTTCTGGTCCTCGTCCAGGATGAAAAGATTCTCCCGCTCGATATAGTATTCCGCCGCGGCCAGGATAGCCGCCAGCGGGACCACGCCCACGATCTCCGATCCGGCCACGCCCACCCGAAGGGCGGCGGCCTCGGCCTTTACCGCCTCGTAGAATACATGGATCGGCGTGATCCGGTAGTCGATCAGGTTCACCGTCACCTGGGCCATGTTGTATTCAGACACGAACCATCCCATCCCCTTGACCGCCTTCAGCTTTCCCGGAGCCTCCGGCCCCCGGCCCGCCTCCCGCAGGTTCAGGGCAATGCGGTGGGCCTGGTTCGGGGCGCCCAAAATGTTCACATTGTAGGCGATCAGAAAGAACCGCGCCCCGGTGACCGTGGCGCCCCATTCGGGAACGAACCGGGCCGGGCCGTAATCGGGCCGCCATTTCGGGTCCTTGAGCCTTTCGGCCAGGCCCTCGTATTCTCCCTCCCGGATCTGGGGAAGGCTGACCCGGTGGGGCTGTTCCGCCGCCGCCTCATACAGGAAAAACGGCGCGTCCAGCGCCTCGGCCGCCCGGCGGGCGAACTGTTTGGATATCGCCACGCATTCATCCATGGAAACGCCGCTCACCGGAATGAACGGACACACGTCCATGGCCCCCATCCGGGGGTGCTCGCCCTGGTGGCGGCGCATGTCGATGCGGTCCCTGGCCACTCTCGCCGCAGCCAGCGCGCCTTCCACCACCGAATCCGGATCGCCCGCGAAGGTGTAAACCGTCCGGTTGGTGGATCGGCCTGGATCAACATCCAGAAGGGCGCAGCCCTCGGTGCTTTCGATGGCGTCGGCGATGGCCCGGATGGTTTCCGTGTTTCGGCCCTCTGAGAAATTGGGCACGCATTCCACGATTTTTTTCATCGATAATCTTCCCTTTCCAGCGATCCGGCGGCGGCCACCCGCTCGCCCCGCTTGTAAACCGCCGCCACCGGCGACACGCCGACGTGGTAGGCCAGGATGGCCGGCGACTCGCCGTCCAGCAGCAGGAAATCGGCCTGCTTGCCCGGCGTCAGGCTGCCCGTCCGGCCGGACATGCCGATGGCGCAGGCCGCGTTCAGGGTGGCGGCCACCAGCGCCTCGGCCGGCGTCATATGCATGTTCATGACAGCAAGGCCGATGACAAAGGGCATCGACTCGGTGAAGCTCGATCCGGGGTTGCAATCGGTGGCGATGGCCACGGGCAGGCCGTTTTCGATCATGGCCCGGGCCCGGGCATACGGTTTTTTCAGGCTGTAGGCGGTGGCGGGCAGCAGGGTGGCCACCACGCCGGCTTCGGCCATCCGGGCGATGTTGACATCGCTGACGGCCAGCAGATGATCCCCGGAGACGGCGGACAATTCCGCGGCCAGGGCCGCCCCGCCCAGATCGTTTACCTCGTCGGCGTGGATTTTCGCGCCCATTCCGGCCGCAGCTCCGGCGGCCAGGATGCGCCGGGACTGCTCCACGGAAAAGACGCCCTTTTCGCAGAACACGTCGCAGAACCGGGCGATCCCCTGGAGCCGGACCGCCGGGATCATATCCGAGACGATCATCTCCACGAAATCGTCCGTTCGCCCCGCGTATTCAGGGGGCACGGCGTGGGCGCCCAGGAAGGTGGGAACCACGTCCAGGGGCAGGCGGCGGCCCACCCGCCGGATCACCCGGAGCATCATCAGCTCGGTGTCGGTATCCAGGCCGTAGCCGCTCTTGATCTCGATGGTGGTGGAGCCGTGGGCCATGGCAGAGGCGGCCAGGGCGGCGGTCCGCTCGAAAAGGGCCGCCTCGCCCGCCTCCCGCACGGCCCGCGCCGAGGAGAGGATGCCGCCCCCGGCCGCCAGGATCTCCAGATAAGGTGCGCCGGACAGGCGCAGCTCGAACTCCGCCTCCCGCCTCTCGGCAAAGCATATATGGGTATGGGGATCGACAAAGCCAGGCACCATGGCCCGGCCGCCGCAGTCGATCTCCTGGTGGACCGCGTATGCGGACAGGCCGGACAGTACCGCTTTTTCATCCCCCACCCGCGCGATGTCGCCCGCCGTTGTGAGCAGGGCGCCCTGATCGTGTCGGATCAGCCGAGCCTGGAGAATGCCCGCCGCCGGGCGGCCATCGTCGATGGGGGTGAAGATTCTGGCGTTTCGAAACAGCTTCATCCAATCTCCCGTCGGTTCGTGGCCATCTTTTACTCCTCCGGCACCCATCGGTCCAGCAGCGCAGGGTCCGCCACATGGGGTATGGTGATCTGATCCCCGTTGTCGTTTTCACGGTTGTAGCCGGCGGCCACGGCCATGGCGTCGCCGTTTGTGGCCCAGTTGCGCCGGGCCACGCCGCACATCACATCCCAGGACATGGCGGACCGGATGATCCCGTCCACCCGCTCGCTGCCGTCCAGCACCAGGCCGAAGCCGCCGTTTATGGCCTTTCCGATGCCGGTGCCGCCGCCGTTGTGCAGGGCCACCAGAGACATGCCCCGGGCCGCGTTGCCGGCGAAGCACTGGGTGGCCATGTCGGCGGTGACGTTGCCGCCGTCCTTGATGTTGGCCGTTTCCCGGAAGGGTGAATCGGTGCCGCCGGGGTCGTGATGGTCCCGGCCCAGCATGATGGGGCCGACCTCGCCGTTTCGCACCATCTCGTTGAATTTCAGGGCGATGCGCATCCGGCCGGCGGCGTCCTGGTACAGGATGCGCGCCTGGGAGCCCACCACCAGTTGGTGGCGGTCCGCGTTGCGAATCCAGACGTGGTTGTCCCGGTCCTGGGGGCTGCATTCCGGGTCGATGCAGGCCACCGCCGCGGCGTCTGTCTTTTTCAGGTCCGAAGGCTTGCCGCTTAGACAGACCCAGCGGAACGGGCCGAAGCCCTTGTCGAAGATGGGCCCCATGATCTCTTCGAAATAGGAGGGAAAGATGAAGCCGTCCCGGGCGTCCACGCCGTTTTGGGCCACCGCCTTTTCTCCGGCGTCGAACACGGCCTTTAAAAAGGAGTTGCCGTAATCGAAGAAACAGACCCCCCGGCCGGCCAGGATCTGAATCAGATGGAAATGGCGGCGCAGGCTTTCATCCACCTTTTTCCGGAACCCCTGCCGGTCTTCGGAGAGCATCCGGGTTCGCTGGTCAAAGTCGAGCCCCTGGGGGCAGTAGCCGCCGTCGTATGGCACATGGCACGAGGTCTGATCGGACAAAAGGTCCACATGGATGTTTCGATCCACCAGATGTTCCAGCAGGTCCACCACGTTTCCGTGATAGGCGATGGACAGGGGATGCCGCTTCAGGGCGGCCTCGGATGCCCGGGCGAAGATGGCCGAAAGATCCGACGACGCCTCGTCCACCCACCCCTGCTCGTGGCGGGTGCGGATGCGCGACGGGTCCACCTCCGCGATCACCGACACGGCCCCGGCGATGCGGGCCGCCTTGGGCTGGGCCCCGCTCATTCCCCCAAGGCCCGAAGAGACGAACACCAGCCCGGCCAGATCCCCGCCGGGGGTCACGCCGCACTTGATCCGGCCCGCGTTGAGCAGGGTGTTGTAGGTCCCATGCACGATGCCCTGGGGCCCGATGTACATCCACCCGCCCGCCGTCATCTGGCCGTAGGAGCTGACGCCCATCTGGGCGGCGATCTCCCAGTCCGCCGGGTTGTCGTAAAGGCCCACCATCAGGCCGTTGGTGATGATCACCCTCGGATTGTCCGGCGCGGACCGGAACAGCCCCAGCGGGTGGCCAGACTGGACCACCAGGGTTTGATGCTCGGTCATTTCAGCAAGATAGCGCCGGATCAGGCGCAACTGCATCCAGTTCTGGCAGACGGCGCCGGTCTCCCCGTAGGTTATCAGCTCATACGGGTACAGGGCCACGTCGAAGTCGAGGTTGTTGTCGATCATCAACTGAAGCGCCCGCCCGGCCAGGCAGTTGCCCTTGTATTCGTCAATGGGCCGGGCGAAGATGGGGCCAGGGGGCCGATACCGGTACCCATAAATGCGCCCACGAGTTTTCAACTCATGTAAAAACTCCGGGGCCAGGGTCTCGTGCAGGGACGGGGGCGCGTAGCGAAGGGCGTTTTTCAGCGCCGTCCGGGTCTGGGCCGGGGTGAGGCGATAGCCCCGATCCGGCGCACGCCGGATGCCCGGCTCGAAGGCCGGCATGGGGGGCAGCTCCTCGGGCAATCGGATGCGCATGGAGGCGGCGGGGGTCGCATGGGCTGTCATGGTTCCACTCCCTGGGCTGGTGGTTGGCGATAGAAATGACCGCCTGACATCATACCATGCATGGGCATGGTTTCAAAATCCAATTTCGAGCCCCATCCGCGGTATTTTTCGCATCGCTGCGTCTCTATGCGGGATATGGGGAGAAGCGGCCTTTAAAAAAGGGTGCCATGAATGGATTGGATGATGTATGATTGGAGAGCGAATATTGACCTGAACATGGAGAGCTGAAATGTTTCTCAATATTAAGGAAGAGGCCAAGCATCTAATCGATTTGCTGCCGAATGAGGCGACCATGGATGATATCATGCATGCCCTTTATGTCTCCGCCAAATTTCAGCGCGGCGAGCGCGAGATTCGGGAAGGCGGGGGCATTGATGATGAGACGGCCCGGAAGCGATTGGAAAAATGGTTAGAAACAGGCTTCCAGAAAGGGATGTTGAACAGTAATTGATCAATTTCTGAATGACCCGATTTTCTCCCCCACCCACCGCCGCATCCCCTCCATGAGCGTATAGACCACCGGAATCACCACCAGCGTCAAAACCGTCGTCGCCAGAAGCCCCGACGCCACCGCCACCCCCAGCGGCGCTCTCGCCTCGCCGCCGGCCCCGTATCCCAGCGCGATGGGCATCATGCCCAGCACGGTCGAAAGGGTGGTCATGATCACCGGCCGAAACCGCACGCCGGCCGCCTTTTCGGCCGCTTCCATGG
>JAABTE010000182.1 GCA_011390035.1 Desulfobacteraceae bacterium
TTGCGCCCGGAAGGTCAAGAAGGAAAATCCGGGGGCAAGGGAAGCGATAAAAAGGTCAGGGAATGTTCGAAAACCTCAGCAACCGGCTGGAAGACACATTCAAGAAGCTCAAGGGCCACGGCAAGCTCACGGAGAAGAATATCGACGAGGGCCTGCGGGAGGTGCGCATGGCCCTGCTGGAGGCCGATGTTCACTACCTGGTGGCCAAGCAGTTCATAGCGGACATCCGGCAGCGGGCTGTGGGCCAGGAGGTCATGCGCAGCCTCACGCCGGGCCAGCAGGTGGTCAAGATCGTCCACGAGAGCCTGCGGGAGCTGATGGGGAACCAGAACGAGGCCCTTGGCTTCGATGGGCCCGCCCCGGCGGCGCTGATGCTTGTGGGCCTTCAGGGGTCGGGTAAAACCACCACCTCGGGCAAGCTGGCCGTCCACCTGCGGAAAAAGGGCCGAAAGCCGTACCTCGTGCCGGCGGACGTGTACCGGCCCGCTGCCATAGACCAGTTGACCAAGCTGGGAAAGCAGCTTTCCACCCCGGTCCATCCCACCCTGCCGGGGGATGATCCGGTGGCGGTGTGCAAGGCGGCCCGGACCGCGGCCCTCAAGGAGGGGTGCGACACCCTGATCATCGACACCGCCGGCCGGCTGCACATCGACGCGGAGCTGATGGACGAGCTGGTCGCCATCAAGGGGGCGGTTCAGCCGTCGGAGATCCTGCTTGTGGCCGACGCCATGACCGGCCAGGACGCGGTGAGCATGGCAACGGCCTTCAACGAGCGGCTGGATATCTCCGGCGTGGCGCTCACCAAGATGGACGGCGACGCCCGGGGCGGCGCGGCCCTTTCCATCAAATCGGTGACGGGAAAGCCGATAAAGTTCATGGGCGTGGGCGAAAAGCTCAGCGATCTGGAGCCCTTCCATCCGGACCGGCTCGCCTCCAGCATCCTGGGCATGGGCGACGTGCTCACCTTCATAGAAAAGGCCCAGGAGACCTTTGACGAGGACCAGGCAAAGGACCTGGAAAGAAAGCTGCGCAAGAGCCAGTTCACCCTGGAGGATTTCCGGGACCAGATGGCCCGGGTGCGCAAGATGGGGTCCCTTTCCGATCTCATGGGCATGATCCCCGGCTTCGGCAAGCTCAAGCAGATGAAGGGCCTGGAGGTGGATGAGCGGGAGCTGGCGCACATCGAGGCGATCATCAACTCCATGACCCCGGCCGAGCGCCGGAATTACAACATTATCAATGGCAGTCGGAGGCGGCGGATCGCAATGGGCAGCGGCACCACGGTCCAGGACATCAACCGGTTGCTGAAAAACTATGCCCAGGTGATGAAGATGATAAAGCAGATGAACAAGGGCGGCCTGCGCGGCCTGGGCAAGGGCATGCCGCCGTTCCTGGGGTAGCGCCCACAGGCGAAATCGCTTCAGGAAAAACCAAAACCGGACAAACAGGTTCAACAGGACAAAGAGGAGAAAACAGGCAAGATGGTTAAGATTAGACTGGCCCGACACGGCGCTAAAAAAAGACCCTTTTACCGGATTGTGGTGGCGGAAAGCGAAGCCAGAAGGGACGGCCGGTTTCTGGAGATCGTGGGAACATACAATCCTCTGATGGATCCCGCGCAGGTCACCTTGAAGGATGATCGCGTTGAGTACTGGCTGGGGCTCGGCGCCCAGCCCACCGACACGGTTCGCAGCCTTATCAAGCGTCGGGAAGTGGTTGAAAACCCCGCGTGATATTTACATAAAACGAATTTCTGTGTACAACCGCTCATAGATCTGATAAAATCCTGAACAATGATATTGATCAAGTGAGGATGCCACTGAGGATCCCGGGTTGCCTTGGTTCTTACAGCCAACAAAGGAGACGGAGCTATGAAGGAGCTGATCAAGTACATTGCCCAGGCACTGGTCGATAATCCGGAACAGGTATTGGTTGATGAAGTGGAAGGGAATCAGACGTCGGTTCTGGAACTGAAGGTCGCCAAGGAGGATCTGGGAAAGGTCATTGGCAAGCAGGGGCGCACGGCGCGGGCAATGCGCACCATCCTGAGCGCCGCTTCGGCCAAGGTCAAAAAGCGGACGGTGCTGGAAATTCTTGAATAACTGATTGTAAACGTGAAATCGGAAGGCATCCTTTCCATCGGCGAGATCATTGGTGTTCACGGCCTGGACGGGACGCTCAAGGTACGATCCTTCGCCGAGTCGGACGATATTTTTGCGCCGGGTCGGCGAATGCTCGTCCGGCGTCCGGGTGGTCCGGGGGATGCCGGCCCGATTCGGGAAATCACCATAGAAAACGCAAGGCCCCACAAGGGCCTTCTGCTGCTCAATCTGTCTGGGGTATCGGGCCGGGACGCGGCGGAGGCCATGCGGGGGTCTTTTTTCTGTATCGAGCGAAGCGCCCTGCCCGAGCCGGAGGCGGGCACCTACTACTGGGCGGATCTCATCGGCCTGCGGGTTTGCGGGATGGACGGGGCCGCCATCGGCAGGCTCACCGCCATCATGGCCACCGGAAGCAACGATGTGTATGTGGTCCGGGAGGGCGCCAGCGAAACGCTGGTTCCGGCCATCGCCTCCGTTGTCCGGGAGATCGATCTGGCGGCGGGGGTGATGCGGGTGGAGATGCCCGAGGGGCTTTAGGCCGGACGAGGGCGGCGGGGTCGGACCAGGCGGCTATAATCCGGCCCGGCTGAAATCAGGCCAGGCTGAAATCAGGCTCTAAAGGGCGAGATCCGGCTTTGATATTATGCATTTTGTGGCGCTGACCATATTCCCGGAGATGTTCCCCCCCTTCTGGGAGCATGGGATCATCCGGCGGGCCCGGGAGGCGGGACATATCCGGACGGCTGCCGTCAACATCCGCGATTATGCCGATGGGCGGCACAAGGTGACGGACGATCGCCCCTACGGGGGCGGCTGCGGCATGGTGATGAAGCCCGAGCCGCTGGCCGGTGCCATAACGGCGGCCCGGGCGATGGCGCCGGGCGCCCAGGTGGTGTTGCTGTCCCCCCAGGGGCGCGTTTTTGACCGGAAAATGGCCCACGATCTGGCGCGGCTGGAAGGGCTCATCTTCGTGTGCGGCAGGTACGAGGGCGTGGACGAGCGGCTCGTCCGGGAACATGTGGACGCGGAGATCTCCATTGGGGATTTCGTGCTTACCGGCGGGGAGCTGGGCGCCATGATCGTAATGGACGCCGTGACGCGGCTGATTCCCGGTGTGCTGGGCGGGGCGGATTCGGCGGACCGCGATTCCTTCGAGGACGGTCTGCTGGAACACGCCCATTTCACCCGGCCGCCCCTGTTTGCCGGCATGGCGGTGCCGTCTGCGCTGGTTTCCGGCCATCACGCCGAGATCGAGCGCTGGCGGCTTGAAGACAGCCTGATCCGCACCTTTTTAAAGCGGCCGTCCCTGCTGATGGAGCGGCCCCTGGAAACGGCGGAGACGGCCATACTGAAAAAATGGTGCCAGGAGATTGAACGAATCATCGCTTCCCAGCCTGTGGGTGGCGCTGGTGCATTACCCGGTGATAAATAAGCGGGGCGACACCATCGCATCGGCCATCACAAATCTGGATCTGCACGACATCGCCCGGGCCGGGCGCACCTATGGCGTCCGGGGTTTTTTCGTGGTCACGCCGGTGGCGGACCAGCATGCGCTGGCTAAGGAAATCATCGGCCACTGGACAGATGGCCACGGCGCCGCCTACAATCCGGACCGGCGGGACGCCCTGTCGGAGATCCGGGTGGTGGACGCCATATCGGACGCGGCGGCGGCGGTGGAGGCCCTGGCCGGAAGCCGGCCCGAGACGGTGGCCACCTGCGCCCGGTATTGCCGGGGGGCGGTTTCCCACGCGGCCTTCAGCCGGATGGTCCGCGCCGGCCGGCCCTACCTGATGCTGTTCGGCACCGCCTGGGGGCTGTCAAAAGGGGTGATAGAGGGGGCGGACCATGTGCTGGCGCCTATCAGGGGGGATACAGACTACAATCACCTGTCGGTGCGCTCGGCGGTCTCCATCCTTCTGGATCGGTTGCTGGGACGGCGGGAGACGGCCTGACGGCATGGAAATGCCGGAATAGGGCCCCATTTCAAATGAATCAAACGAATCAGAATCAAATGAATCATCGGAACGCGAGCAATTCAGCGGAAAACAGAGGAGAAACAGGACAATGCATGCGATAGAGCAGATGGAACGGGAGATGATGCGCCTGGATATTCCGGATTTCGCCCCCGGCGATACCGTGAAGGTGCATGTGAAGATCAAGGAGGGTGAAAAAGAGCGGATTCAGGTGTTTCAGGGGGCGGTGATCAGCCGGCGCAACGGCATGGCCACCTCCACCTTCACCGTCCGGAAGGTCTCCTACGGCGTGGGCGTGGAGCGGACCTTTCTGCTCCATTCGCCGATCATCGATCAGATCGAGGTGGTCACCCGGGGCAAGGTGCGCCGGGCCAAGATCTACTACCTTCGCAACCTCCGGGGCAAGGCCGCCCGAATCAAGGAGCGGCGCTAGACCGGCCCGATGGCGGCGGTCAGCCGGGAGTTCGAGGAGCGGGCCGCGCGGGATGGATTTGTCCGCGTGGCCGGCATCGACGAGGCCGGGCGCGGCCCCCTGGCCGGTCCGGTGGTGGCCGCCGCCGTCATATTGCCCGACGGGCGCGGGCTGGAGCGCTTTGATTGCCGGGGGATCGCCGATTCCAAGAAGCTGACGGCCGAGAGGCGGGAAGCCCTCTATCCGCGCATCCATGAGATGGCCGTGGCCGTGGCCGTCGGGGTTGTGGAGGCCGGCGAGATCGACCGGATCAATGTTCTCAGGGCCACGCTGCTGGCCATGCGCCTTGCGGTGGAAAAGATCGCTCCCCCCCCCGATTGCCTTCTTATCGACGGAAATGCCCGGGCGCCCATCGCCATCCCCCAGCAGACCATCGTGGGCGGCGACGGCCTGTGCCTGTCCATCGCGGCGGCATCCATCATCGCCAAGGTGACCCGGGACCGGTTGATGCTCCGTCACCATGAAGACTATCCCCTCTACGGTTTTTCAATGAACAAGGGCTACCCCACCCAGGCCCATCGGGACGCCATCCGCCGCCACGGCTGCTGCCCCATCCACCGCCGCACCTTCCGGGGCGTGCGGGAATTCATCTCCCCAGCCCAGCTCGACCTATGCTGAACCCCCGCCAGAGATTCGGCCAGGACAGCGAATCAGCGGCCGTGGCCTTTCTGGAGAAAATGGGCTACGAAATCGTCGCGCGCAACTATCGCACCCGGGCCGGCGAGATCGATATCATCGCCACCGAGGGGGAAAAGCTGGTCTTCGTGGAGGTCAAGGCCCGCCATACGGAACGGTACGGGCACCCCAAGTGGGCCATCACCCCGGCCAAGCGCCGGCGGATCTCCATGGCGGCCCTTTATTATCTGAAGGCCACCCGGCAGATGAATCGGAGCGCCCGCTTCGACGTGCTTACAATTCAAAAAGGGCAGGGCGGGCA
>JAABTE010000183.1 GCA_011390035.1 Desulfobacteraceae bacterium
CGCTTGACGTGAAGATTGTATAACAGGTCCAGCCGCTCTCTTGAGGCGATGGCCGATGGCACGAAGACGAAGTTGAGGCAGTTCATTTTCCGCCAGTCCTCCTCCAGCGTTCCGGCCTTCCGGATCTCCTTCCAGACGGGGGCGCCCGGAAAGGGGGTGAACTTGGACAGGTTCATGTCGTCCAGGTCAAGAGACATTATCAGATCGCTGGTGCGCTGGATGGACCGCTCCGTCTCGCCGGGCAGGCCCATCATGAAAAGGCCCTTTACCCGCATGCCTGCGGCGCGGATGCGGGACACCGTCCGGTGGATCTCGGCCAGCTTCACCCCCGGCTTGTGGGCGTCCATCAGGTCCGGATCACCGGTTTCGATGCCCAGGGAGAGCTGGAGAAAGCCGGCCGCCTTCAGCAGGGCCAGCAGCTCCGGGTCGGCGTGGCCCACCCGCACGGCGCAGTTAAACCGCATGCCCAAAGGCTCTTCGATGAGCCGCTCGCACAGTTGGGTGATCCGGCCTTGGTGGGTGGTGAACAGGTCGTCATAAATATTGATGTGGCGCACGCCGAACCGGTCCCGCAGGTAGCGCATGTGTTCATACACATAGGCCGCGCTGTTGTATCGATAGCCCCGCTTGAAGACCGAGCGGTCGCAGTAGGAACACTGGTAGGGGCATCCCCGGCTGGTGATCATGGTGGCCCCCGGCCACAGGGTGTAGCTGAAAAGGGGCAGATGATAGCCCTTTGGGAAGCCGGCCAGCTTCTCGTAGGCGGGGAAGGGCAGGGCGTCCAGATCCGGCAGGTGTTGTCTGGGCGGGTTTTCGGCAAAGCCGTCGCCCGCCCGATAAATCAGGCCGGGTATCTGCGCCGCCGGCGTTCCATCGGCAAGCTGCCGGAGGGTTTCCTCCCCCTCGCCCACGCACAGGTAATCAATGGCCGGAAAATCGGTCAGCAGCGGCCCGCCCAGGGCTGATACATGGACGCCGCCGAAGACGGTGATCACCTCCGGACGTTGTCTTTTGATCCGCTCTGCCAGATCATACCCGTCCAGAAAGGCCGAGGTGGTGGCGGAAAATCCGACCAGATCCGGCCGAAGGGCCAGAATGGCTTCTGCATGGGCCGCGTTTCCGGCGATTTTGATCGGTCCCAGGCAGTCATGCACGAACACCTCATGACCGGCCCGCTCCAGCCAGGCGGCGATGGACAGCAGCCCCAGGGGCGCCATGCGGTTGGCCGTGGCGGAAACGTCCCGGCCGCCGGCCACCCAGTTGGCGCCGGTGGGATGAACCAGCGCGATTCGCATGGCCGCTACCCCGCCCGCCGCTTTTTGGGGCTGATGATCAGGGCGACCCCGTAGGTGATGCCTCCGGCGGCCACTGCCAGGATCGGGGCCAGAACCAGCGAGCCCAGCACATATTCCAGCAGCCTTTCGGCCGCCTGATAGCCCAGGGTTTCCATGCTGATTTCCGTCAGAAACGCGCCATGGCGCATGTAATGCCCCGCCTCCACGCACAGCGCCGGCACCACCGGCGGCATGCAGAACTGGCTGGCCGCCACCGCCGCCACCTTGTTCAGGCGCAGCAGGGTGGCGGCGAAGATGATGGCGATGGTGTGACAGGCGATCAGGGGCAGGGTGCCCAGAAACACCCCCAGGGCGGCGGCCGCGGCCAACTGGTGGGGCAACAGGCTTTCCATCAGCAGGGTCTTCATGGACCGGATGGGGCGCCGGATGGAGATGGCCTCCCTGGAGGGCGGATCGGTAAGGGGCGCCAGATTCAATGGAATAACGTCCTACTCCACGATCTTTCGCACGGTACCGTCCGGGCCGAACTCCACCGCCTTTTTATCCCAGCGGTTCTTCCAGTAAATCCAGGTGTCGCTGTCCAGCGAGGGCGTCTCGTGGGGGGCCGGATAGCCCAGGGCGATGCGCACCCCGTCACGGCTCATGCCGATGTACGCCTTGCCGTCCGCGATTCCCTTTCGGTCCTTGGCGGAGAAGGCGGAAAGCGGGATGGGGGTGGCCGTGGTGATCTTTTCCAGGTATTCATCCACGGACATGGGCATTCTGCGGGAGTCGTATTCAAAAAAGATCCGGCGGCCGCTGTCCTTGTCCCGGATGATGAAGCCCCGGCGCCAGCTTTCGATGGCCACGGGGGTGTTGACCGGCGCGATCACATGGCCCACGCCAGGGTCCGTCCAGTTGGAGAAGCTGGCCTTGGCCTCGTCTCCGCGCACCTGGGTGTGGATGTTGTTGGCCAGATAGAGGGGCTGATCCGGCGCGGCCGCCATTTCATCTCCGGTGGTGGCGCAGGCGCCGAGCAGCGCGATCAGCATTAGGGTTCCGATGGCCTTCACGATCGATGTTCTCCGCATTCCAAAACCTCCCTTTTCAAATAAGGATTGATCCCGGACAGCTTCCATTGTCCCTGTCGTCGAAATATCTGAAAACTAGCCAAATTGGCGGTTTCTGTCAAGGGAAAAAGCGGGCCGGCGTATTAGGGGTTGACAGCCGCTGCCCGTGGCCGGATAATTGAAAAGACAGGGATGGTGAAAACGGCGTCCGCCGAAGGCGCCGGTTATTTTTTTCCAGGGGGAGTCATTATGATAGAAATCAAGGACCTGCGCTTCATCGCTCCGGAATCGGACGCGGAGGACCGGCGGCGGGCCATTGTGGACGGCATCGATTTTCGCTTCGAGGCCGGCAAGTTCTACGGCATCACCGGCCCCAACGGCAGCGGCAAGACAACGCTGGCCAAGCTGATCATGGGCATCGTTGAGCCCACGTCCGGGACCATCCTGATGGAGGGGCGGGACATAGGGAATCTGTCCGTCGCCGAGCGGGCCCGGGCCGGCATCTCCTACAGCTTTCAGAACGCCGCGCGCTTCAAGGGGATCACCTTCCGGGACCTTCTGAGCATCGCCGCCGGCACGGAGGACGAAGACAAGCTGGCCGCCATCATCGCCCGGGTGGGCATCTGTTCCATGGATTTTCTGGACAAGCCGGTGGACGCCAAGCTGTCCGGCGGCGAGATCAAGAAGATCGAGCTGGCCACCACCATCGCCCGGAACCCGAAGGTGGCCATCTATGACGAGCCGGACACCGGCATCGATCTTTGGACCATCGGCCCCATGGTGGATCTGCTGAAAAGAGAGCAGCGGGAATACGGCGTCACCACGCTGGTGGTGAGCCACAACCGGGCCTTTCTGGAAGCGGCGGACGCCATTGTACTCATCAGGGATGGCGGGATCGCCTATTCCGGCGGGTTCGAGGGGGCGCTGCCCATCCTGACGGATTTGAGCGTGTGCGGCTACGGCGACATATGCGAAGGAGAGAGCGATGTTCGATGCTATCGATAAGCAACTGCTAAAGGAAGTGGCCGATCTGGAGGCCATCCCCAAGGGCGCCTATAATATAAGGAAGAACGGCAAGCTGCTGGGCCGGGAGGTGTCGGCCAATATCAACATCGAAAACAACCCCGAGGGCAACGGCATCATCATCCGGGTGGCCCCGAACACCGTCAACGAGTCGGTCCACATCCCCGTGATCCTGAGCCAGGCGGGGCTGCACGACACGGTGTACAACACCTTTATCATAGGAGAGGATTCCGACGTGACCATCGTGGCCGGCTGCGGCATTCACTGCGGCGGCAGCAAGTCCGAGGGGCACGAGGGCATCCACGAGTTCCGGCTGGAGCGGGGGGCCCGGATGCGGTATGTGGAAAAGCATGTGGCCCTGGGCGAGGGGACCGGAAAGCGCATCCTCAACCCCACCACCCGGGTCTTCATGAAACAGGACAGTTACGCCGAAATGGAGCTGACCCAGCTCGGCGGCGTGGACCATGCCCGGCGCGTCAACGAGGCGGAGGTGGGGCCGGGCGCCTCTCTGATGATCACCGAGCGGGTGCTGACCGAAAAAGACCAGCAGGCCAAAAGCGAAAACGAGCTGATCCTGTCCGGCGAGGGCAGCCGGGCGAACATGGTGTCCCGGTCGGTGATCAAGGGCGACTCCCGCCAGGATTTTTATGTGAACCTCATCGCCCGGGCCAAATGCTTCGGCCATATCGAATGCGACGCCATCATCATGGACAACGGCGTCAACGAAACCATCCCCGCCTTAAAGGCACAGCACCCGGACGCGGAGCTGACCCACGAGGCATCCATCGGAAAGATCGCCAGCGACCAGCTCATGAAGCTCATGAGCCTGGGGCTCGATTACGACGAGGCGGTCAACCGGATCATCCAGGGCTTTTTGAAATGACGCTCTGAAGAAGGCGCGTATAATTACAGGGATTTTTTACAAGTCTTAAAAAAATCCCTGTAGTTCGCGTTACGCCCGATTCGCGCTCCACCACCAGTGCGCTTTCCCCGAAAAGGATATGAGAAAAACAGATGAATCTTAACGAGTACTGCCCGGAAAAGGTAAAGTCCCCCGAGGAAGCCATCTCGAAGATCAAGCGGGGCAGCCGGGTATTTATCGGCACCGGCTGCGGCGAGCCCCAGGAGCTGATCCGGGCCATGGTGCGCGACATGACCATGCAGGACATCATGATCTACCAGATGCTGTCGGCCACCCTGGCCCAGTTTGTGGATGATCCGTCCTTCACCAGGCGGTTTTCACTGAAGCTGTTTTTTATCAGCCAGGCCATGCGCAACGCCAAGCTGGAGGGCAAGATCGATTACATCCCCAGCTATCTGTCCCAGATTCCCGGGCTGTTTTACAGCCATCGGATCGGGCTGGACGCGGCCCTGATCCAGGTGAGCCCGCCGGACAAATTCGGCTATTGCAGCCTCGGCGTCTCGGTGGACATCACCCGGGCCGGCATGGACAACGCGAAGCTGGTCATCGCCCAGGTGAACAAGCGGATGCCCAAGACCTGGGGGGACAGCTTCGTGCATGTGGACGAGATCGACCACTTCGTCCTCCACGACGAGGCCATCGTGGAAACCCTCACCGACTCGTTCATCGACCAGACCCGGAAGGACACCGTTTCCCGGCGCATCGGCATGTATGTCTCCCAGCTCGTGGAGGACGGGGCCACTCTCCAGATCGGGTTCGGCCACCTGCCCAACATCATCCTGCAATACCTGGACAAGAAGAAGGACCTGGGCATCCACACCCAGCTTATCACCGACGGGCTGCTGCCGCTTCTGGAAAAAAAGGTGATCACCAACAAGAAAAAGACCCTGATCCCCGGCAGGGTGGTGGCTTCGCTTTGCATGGGCTCCGAGCGCATCTACAGGTATGTGGACAACAACCCCATGTTCTATTTCCGGTCGTCGGAGTATGTCAATGATCCGGCCATCATCGCCCGGAACGACAACCTCGTCTCCATCAGCTCCGCTTTGGAGGTGGATTTGACCGGCCAGGTGGCCTCCGACTCCATGGGGAGCCTGTTTTACAGCGGCATCGGCGACCAGGTGGACTACCTGCGGGGCAGCGCCATGTCAAACGGCGGCTTTTCCATCATTGCCCT
>JAABTE010000018.1 GCA_011390035.1 Desulfobacteraceae bacterium
GGCATGAAGCTGGGCGCATTCGATTACCTGATGAAGCCCTGCGACATGGATGTGCTTCTGGAGAAGGTGGGGGAGGCGGCCGCTAAAAAACGCCAGCACGAGGAGAAGATCGTGTTGGCCCGGGTCAAGGAGATCGCCGGGCGCAGGGGATAGGGAGAGACCGGAATTTAAAGCGAGACCGGAATTTAAAGCGAGACCGGGATTTAAAGCGAGACCGGAATTTAAAGCAAAACCGGGTTTACAGACGGCGCGGAGGAGGTGAGGCAATGTCCGACAAGGCGCGCATTAGACTGCTGATGTGCGACGACGAAAAGGGGTATGTGAACGTCCTGGCCAACCGGCTGAACAAGCGGGGCATTGATGTTACCAAGACCTACGGCGGCGGGGAGGCCATACAGACCCTCAGACGTCAGGATTTCGATGTCGCCCTTGTGGATCTGAAGATGGAAGACATGGATGGCATCGAGGTACTCCACATCATCAAGAAGATGGACCCCGACCTTGCGGTGTTGATCCTCACGGGGCATGGCTCCGTGGAGGCGGCTCGCCAGGGCGTGGCCGAGGGCGCCTTCGATTACCTGACCAAGCCGTGCGAGCTTGGCGAGCTGGTGGAAAAGATCAGGGCCGCCTATAAGGCCCGCAAGCGGGCCTGAAAGGCATGGCGGAACCAACCTTTTGAACGGAAAGCACGACAATGATCCTGAAGAATAAATGGTTTCAGCTATGTTTGGCATTTGCGCTGGGCGTGATCGTGATGTTTTTGCCAAGACCCGAGGGCACGCAATTCAAGATTATCGGGGACGAAAGCAAGGCGCTTTTGGGTGAGTTGAAGGATTATTACACACTGGTCCCTGACAAGGACAAGGGGGTGAAAGGATATGTCATAAAGGCCAATTTTCCCGGCGAGCCGGAAAGCTACGGGGCGTTTTTGAAACAGCGGGCGCAGCATGTCCCCAACGCCTCCATAGAGGTGGAATATGTGGACGGCCTGTCGCCCAAGGCCAGGCGGTTTCTGGCCATCCTGGTGGTGCTGGTCTTCCTTTTCGTGGCCGAGCCCATTCCGCTGGAGATCACCGCCATTCTCATCGGCGTGTCCCTTGCGGCTTTGGGCATAACGGACGTCAAGGACGCCTGGGCGCCCTATATGAACCCGGTGGTGGTCTTTATCATGTGCTGTCTGATCTTCGCCATTTCGCTGGACAAGGCGGGGCTCACAAAGCGGCTGGGGTATTTCATCATCAAGAAGGCCGGTGCCAGCGTTACCCGATTCACCTTCATCATCGCCATCGGCTTGGGCTATGCCTCCATGGTGATGCACGACGCGGCGGCCTGCGCCATCGGCATTGTCACCATGCTGCCGCTGATGAGGGCCGTGGGCATCGAGCCCTACTCGAACACGGCAAAGTTCATGATGATCTCGCTGCCCTTCGCCTGCTCCGCCGGGGGCATGGGCACACTGGTGGGCGGCGGCCGGTGCATGGTGGCGGCGGCCTTTTTAAAAGAGTTCACCGGCATCGAGATCACCTTTCTGGACTGGATGAAGTTCGCCATGCCGGCGGCCATTATCACCGTGCCGGCGGCGGTGTTCATCGTCTATATGGTCTACAGGCCGGACCCGAAGTTCCGTCTGCCCCAGTTCGAGGAGGAGATCGGCCCCTGGACGGCTTTTGAGAAGAAGACCCTGCTGATCATCGGCCTGGCCTTTCTCACATGGTTGACCAAGGAAGTCCACGGCCTGCATTACTCCATCACCGGAATGGTGGCAGTGGCCCTTCTGGTGATGGCCAGGGTGCTCACCTGGGAGGACATCCAGGAGAACATGGAATGGGGCACGGCCCTTTTCATCTTCGGCGGCGGCATCTCCCTGGGCCTTGCCATGGGCTACAGCGGGGCGGCCGATTATTTCGCCAATCTGTTCTTCCCGCTGATTCAGGGGGGCGGCTGGCTGCTGCTTTTTGTCGGCGTGGGGGTGTTCGGGGCGCTGGTGACCAACGCCATGGCCAACGTGGCGGCCGCGGCGCTCATTCTGCCCATCGTCATTCCCATGGCCCAGCTCGAGGGGGTGGACCCCCGGGTGCTGGCCCTGGGGCTGGCCATGGCCACGTCCTTTGCAATGCTGCTGGTGATCGGCTGCCCGCCAAACGCCATCGCCTACAGCTATCGCTATTTTAAATCCTCGGATCTGACCCGGGCCGGCGCCGTGGCTACGCCCATTCTGCTGGCCCTGCTGGTGCTGGTGGCCGCCACCTGGTGGAAGCTGCTGGGCCTGATATGACCGGCGCGGATCCGATGAAGCGTTATAAATAAAGGAAGGAGAAGGAAAATGGTTCAGATTCCCGTTCGCGTGCTGGTGGTGGATGACGAGAAGGATTTCGTGGAAATGCTCTCGCTTCGCCTGGAGGAATCGGGGCAGAAGGTGTCGGCGGCCCATGACGGCGCCGAATGCCTCGACAAGATGAAGAAAGAGCGCTTCGACGTGGTGATCCTGGACATCAGGATGCCCGGCATGGACGGCATCGAGGTGCTGAAGCAGATAAAGAAGATCTACCCGCTGGTGGAGGTGATCATGCTCACCGGCCACGGCACCGCGGAGACCGCGGTGGCCGGGATGAAGCTGGGGGCCTTTGACTATCTGCTCAAGCCCGCCGATTTCGAGGATCTGATGGAAAAGCTCGAGGGCGCCCGGAAACGCAAGGAAGAGCAGGAGGAGCGGATCCGCAAGGCCGAGGCGAAGCTGCTGGTTCGCCGGGCCGGCGGAATGTCCTGAACAGGCGCCACCGCCCCCTCCCGCCCCGTCCACATGGCCGGGGCGGGAGGCGGCTTCCTTGAAGGGAAGGGGAATATGGAGAATGGATCGATACAAGTCCTGCTGGTGGATGACGAGGAAGGATTCCGACAGGCCATCGCCCGGCGGCTGGACCGAAGAGGGCTTGCCGTCCGCCAGGCGGAAGGCGGCGAGGGTGCGCTGGCGATCCTTGCGGAATCCGCCGTGGATGTGGTGGTATCCGACGTGCGGATGCCGGGCATGGACGGCCTCGAGCTGCTCGATCGGATCAAGCAGGGGTATCCTGAAATCGAGGTGATCCTGCTCACCGGCCACGCCTGCGCCGACGACGGGGTGGCCGGCATCAAGAGCGGCGCTTTCGATTATCTTTGCAAGCCCATCGAGATCGATCACCTGACTGAAAAGATCCGCCAGGCCCGGGACAAGATCCAGCGCCGGGAGGAAAAGCGCCGGGAGGCCGAATACCGGCGCCGGATGGAAGAGCAGATGATCGCCACCGAGCGCCTGGCCTCCCTGGGAACCCTGGCCACCGGCGTGGCCCACGAGATCAACAACCCGCTGGCCATCATCAAGGAGGCCGCCGGCTGGATGACCCTGATCCTGAACAAGCCGGAGATGGAGGGCGCCCCCCGCCGGGCGGATCTTCAAAATGCGGCGGGCAAGATCGAGGACGCGGTGGAGCGGGCCCGGCGCATCACCCACCAGTTGCTGGGCATGGTGCGAAAGAGCGAGGGCGCGGACATGACCGACGTGAGCCTTGACGCCCTGTTGGCCGAATCCATCGCCCTGATCTACAAGGAGGCCCTCAACCGGGACATCGAAATCACCAGGTGGGTGGACGAGGCGGTCCGCAGCATCCACACGGACCCGTACCAGCTCCGCCAGGTCTTTATAAACCTGATCACCAACGCGGTTCACGCCGTGGGGAAAAACGGCCGGGTCATCGTCACGGCCCAGCCCGAGGGAGACAGGGTGGCGATCACGGTGAAGGACACCGGCGAGGGCATACCGAAGGAGCACCTGGAGCGGATCTTCGAGCCGTTCTTCAGCACAAAGGCGCCGGGCAAGGGCACCGGCCTCGGGCTGTTCGTCACCCGGAACATCGTGGAGAAACTGGGGGGCCGGATCAGCGTGGAGAGCCGGGTGGGCCAGGGGGCCGCGTTCATAATCGAACTGCCACGGAAAAAAACTAAAACATAAGGATCGCGCGCAGGATGGCTGGACGTTGATCATCGTTCCGGACCCCTTAGGCCGGACCCATTAGACCGGACCCATTAGGCCGGACCCATTAGGCCGGACCCATTAGGCCGGACCCATTAGGCCGGACCCCTATGCCGGACCCCGAGGCCGGACGCCGGCCCTGGCGGGCTCGGCCATCGGTTTAAGCGGAAGGTTCGAAACGATGACCAATGTCCTCCCTTGCGGAAATATTGACATATGAAAAGAAGATGAGGGAGTGACATGGCTTTTCTCAAGAACAAGATGACGCAGCTTTTGATCGCGGTGGCGCTGGGGCTGATCGTGATGGCCCTGCCGCGGCCGGAGGGAACCCAATTCAGGATTGTGGGAGACGCGGAAAAGGCGGTTTTAAACGATGTGTCCGAATATTTTACCCTGATTCCGGAAAAGGACAAGGGCGAAAAGGGCTACGAGATCGTCGCCAAATATCCCGGCGCGCCGGAATCCACCGGCGCCTTTCTGGAGGAGCGGGCCCTGGCCGCGCCCAATGCCATGGTGGAGGTGGAATATGTGGACGGCCTGTCGCCCAAGGCCAAGCGGTTTCTGGCCGTGCTGGTGGTGCTGATCTTCCTGTTCGTGGCGGAACCCATTCCCCTTGAGATCACCGCGGTGCTCATCGCCGTGTCCCTGGTGGCCATGGGCATCGCGGATGTCAAGGACGCCTGGGCGCCCTACATGCATCCCGTGGTGGTGTTCATCATGTGCTGTCTCATCTTCGCCATCGCGCTCGATAAGGCGGGGCTGACTAAGCGACTGGGGTATTTTATCATCAAAAAGGCCGGCACCAGCGTCACCCGGTTCACCTTCATCATCGCCATCGGCCTGGGCTACGCATCCTCGTTCATGCACGATGCGGCGGCCTGCGCCATCGGCATCGTCACCATGCTGCCGCTGATGCGGGCCGTGGGCATTGAGCCGCACACCAACACCGCCAAATTCATGATGCTGTCGCTGCCCTTCGCCTGCTCTTCCGGCGGCATGGGCACCCTGGTGGGCGGCGGCCGGTGCATGGTGGCCGCGGCGTTTTTAAAGGAGTTCACCGGCATCGAGATCACCTTTCTGGACTGGATACTGTACGCCATGCCGGCTGCCATAGTCACCGTGCCGGCGGCGGTGTTTATTGTCTATATGGTCTACAGGCCGGACCCGAAGTTCCGTCTGCCCCAGTTCGAGGAGGAGATCGGCCCCTGGACGGCCATCGAAAAGCGGACCCTGATCATCATCGGCCTGGCCTTTTTGAGCTGGCTCACCAAGGAGTTCCATGGGCTGCACTACTCCATCACCGGCATGGTGGCCGTGGGCATGCTCATCCTGCTGAATGTGATGACCTGGGAGGATATCCAGGAGAACATGGAGTGGGGCACGGCCCTGTTCATCTTCGGCGGCGGCATCTCCCTGGGCCTTGCCATGGGCTATAGCGGGGCGGCCGATTATTTCGCCAATCTGTTCTTCCCGCTGATTCAGGGGGGCGGCTGGCTGCTGCTTTTTGTCGGCGTGGGGGTGTTCGGCGCCCTGGTGACCAACGCCATGGCCAACGTGGCGGCCGCGGCGCTCATATTGCCCATCGTCATTCCCATGGCCCAGCTCGAGGGGGTTGATCCCCGGGTGCTGGCCCTTTGCCTGGGAATGGCCACATCGTTTGCCTTGCTGCTGGTGATAGGCTGCCCGCCCAACGCCATCGCCTACAGCTACCGGTATTTCAAGTCCTCGGACCTGACCCGGGTCGGCATCGTCGCCACGCCCATTCTGCTGTTGCTGCTGGTTGTGGTGGCCGGCGTGTGGTGGAAGATTCTGGGCCTGGTATAAATTTCGGCCCAAAGGGCCGATGCCATCGTGAACCCATAAGCCGCGGGAGGCGCCCATGAAAAAGAGACCGAATCGGATCAATCTGCTGGTGGTGGACAATGAAAGCGGTTTTTTTGAAAGGCTCTTCCGCGGCATCCGCCGAACCGGGCACCGGCTGACGCGCGCCATGAGCGGTCAGCAATGCCTTTGCTTCCTGCGGCGGGAGGACGTGGACGTGGTGATTCTCAACACCCGCATGGCCGGCATGGACACTCTGGACGTTCTAGGCCATATCCGGAAATATTATCCCCTTGTTGAGGTGTTGCTTTTGCATGATAATGGAGACTCGCGAAAGGCTGTGGACGGCATGCGGCAGGGCGCCTTCGACATCCTGGACCCCACCGCCTCCCCTTGCGAGCTGACGGAGACGCTGAGCGCCGCCGCCACCCGAAAGCGGGAGCGGGAACAGCGCATTGCCGCCGTGCCCAAGCGGCTGATCGCCTGCTGGTGAACGGGCCGGGGCAAGGCCGGCATGGCGGGAGCGGAAAACAGCCATATCCCGCCAGAAGGACCCATCTTGAAACGGAGCGACGCATGACGGAAAAGCAAGAGGGGAAATACGCATTCAACCGGATGGAGTTCGCCGGCTCCCTGGGAGATCTGGGCACCCTGCTGCCCCTTGCGGTGGGCATGATTCTGATCAACGGGCTGAGCCCCATGGCCGTCTTTCTGGCCGTGGGGCTCTATTATGTTTTCGCGGGCGCCTATTTCGGCGTCACCTGCCCGGTGGAGCCCATGAAGGTGATCGGCGCCTACGCGGTGGCCACGGGCATCACCGCCACGCAGATCCAGGCCTCCGGGGCGCTGATTTTCATCTTTCTGCTGGTCATCGGCGGAACGGGCCTGATCACGGTGATCGGCAGGTATATTCCCCGGCCGGTGATCCGGGGGGTGCAGCTTTCAACCGGGGCGCTGCTGCTGTCCCAGGGCGTCCGGCTGATGATGGGCACCTCCCGTTTCCAGACCCTGCGGGGGGCGGCCGAGCCGTTTTTGTCGGTTCAATCCATCGGCCCCATCCCGCTGGGGCTGCTCATCGGCCTGGCCCTGGGCTTTGCCGCGCTGTTCCTGCTGGAAAACAAGCGCGCCCCCGCGGCCCTGGTGATCGTGGGCGTGGGCTTTCTGCTGGGTCTTTTGCTCGGCGCCCATGATGGCCTGGGCCGGATGGACATCGGGCTTTACATGCCCCGCCTTTTCCCCTATGGCTTTCCCTCCGGAGCCGATTTCGGCTTCGCCCTTCTGGCCCTGGCCCTGCCCCAGGTTCCCATGACCCTGGGCAACGCCGTGGTGGCCAACGCCGATCTGTCCATCCAGTATTTCCCCGAAAAGGGCCGGAAGGTAACCTACAAGGGCCTGTGCCTGTCCATGGCCTTTGCCAACCTCGGAAGCTTTATTCTGGGCGGCATGCCCATGTGCCACGGCGCGGGGGGCCTGGCCTCCCGGTACCGGTTCGGCGCCCGCACCGCCGGGTCGAATTTGATGATCGGCGCCATCTTTATCGCCCTGGCCCTGTTTCTGGGGCCGAGCGCCCTGGCGGTGATCCACCTGCTGCCCCTGTCGGCCCTCGGGGTGCTTCTGATTTTCGCCGGAGCCCAGCTCGCCCTCACCCTGCTGGACATGAAGACCCGCAAGGACCTGTTCGTGCCGCTGCTGATTCTGGGAATCACCCTGGCGTCCAACCTGGCGGCGGGATTTATCGTGGGCATCGGGGTGGGCTATCTGCTGCGATGGGAGAAGCTGAGCGTATAAGGTATCCATCTTCTCGGGTCTGAACTATCCGGGCGTTTACAATATGCCGGCGCCGCCATCATTGATCGCCCCGTTTATGAGACCATCGTGATGCGGGATAAGGCATGATGACGAAACCGCTTGTATGCGGCCCATGACTGGTGTATGAAGGGGTAGAAGTTTCCCCTCATCCTCTTTTTTGAAGGGAGGGCCTTTCATGGCGTGTCGGAAAAAAATCCTGGCGAATGTCGCGTCACTGGCGCGGGCGATGGTTTTCCTGACGATTCTCCTCTCCTGGAAAATGGCCGGGGCTGCCGTTTACAGCGCCACCGAAACCTTCAACCCGGATCAGGGCTTTTCATACAATTACCCCTGGGTCCAGGCAATGCCCGAAATTCCCTCCGGTGCCGAGGTGATCGCCGCGTCGGTTGACCTGCGTGCCCTGGTCTGGCACTGGGGAACATACCCGGCTCGCATAGACCTGCTTTGCAGCGACGGAATCGAGTTTCTAATCAACGACCCCGACTACCAGCTCTGCCGATTGACCCCTCAGACCCATCCGAGTTCCAGCCGGTTTTACACCATCGCCTGTCCGCTCAAGCCCAACCAGATCGATTGGCTCACGGATGACGGAAGGCTCAACCTGATGGTGGCCACCTCCTCCATGGGCACCTATTATCTGGAGACGGCCGTTCTCACCGTGGAAACCACAGAGACGACGCCTCCCATCCCCGGCGATATCGACGGCGACCGGGACGTGGATCTGGCGGATCTGATCATCGCGCTGGGCTCCCTGTCCGGAATGCAGACCGCCGGTCAATTCCGATCCGACGGCGCCATGGCGGCGCTGGATGTGGACGGCGACGACAGGACCGGCTCGGCCGAGGCGGTCTATATTATGGAAACTCTTTCCGGATCGCGGCCATAGGCGTCCGCTCCGGGCGCCCGGCGGGAGGTGCTTCATGAAACGGCAATCCATCGGCAGGCTGTTTAACGCCCCGGTGATCTTTCTGGCGGCCATGGCCGCCGCTTTCGCGGCCATCCCTTCTCGGTCCATGGCCGTCGAAGTGTCGCAAACAAGGTATTATCTGCGAAACCAGTCCCTCCTTTCCACAGACATCGGCGCCCCGGCGCCCTGGATCACCCGCTATGTCCTTCCCGGCGTGGACGAAAGCCTGATTTTCTGGGAAACCCGGCTCACGGGTGATCTGTCCGATATCTTTTCCTACCAGATCGACGTGGTGGAAAGCCCCGAGGCGGCCCGGCTGGAGGCCGCCTTCCTGGTGGAGCGTGACGGCATTTACCAGTTGCTGGCCAGCGACGAGTTTGACGCGCCGGCCCTGCCTTCCGGGGTTTACCAGCCGGTGTCCGCCATCCTTTCGGGCATCGACGCCCAGACCGCCGACGGCGATCGGCTGATTTTCCACATAAAGCTGCTGTCCGGCGGCGCGCGCGTCGGCATCGGCATCGACGGAAACAGCGCCCACAACGACTCATCCGTTTCCCTCTATTTCAACGGGCCGGTGGCCTGCTTCAACCATTCCACCCCAGACGAGGGGAATGATCTTCAGATCCGGTTTGACGCCGGCTGTTCGACCGACGCCGACGGCATGGCAGCCAATCTTTTTTATCGATGGGACTGGGATGCGGACGGGGTCTTCGACACGCCTTACGATGCGTCCGCCTCTGTCATCCATGAATTTGAAACCCGGGGCATCAAGCGGGTCAAGCTGAACGTGCGGGACGGGCAGGGCCGCGAGCGGACCCTGACTCGGACCATTCCCATCCCCCTTCCGTTCACGGCCGCGTTCACCGCGCCGGATTCCGCGCCCATGGGCCTTGCCTGGGACGGTTATTATCTGTGGCACAGCGACGCCAGCAGCCGGATGATCCACCAGATGACCCATGCCGGCGATATCGTCCGGTCCTTCGCCTCGCCCTGTGAAAATCCCCTGGACCTGGCCTGGGACGGCCACCACCTGTGGGTTCTGGACGCCTGGGGGGCGGATGACAAGGGCAACATCCTCTACCAGGTGGACGGCGAGGGCGCGGTGCTAAAAACCCTGCAACTGCCGGCGGACATCTCCACCGGCCTTGCCTGGGATGGCCATTACCTGTGGGGGGCGGACGGCACCAACGCCCGGATCGTCAAGATCGACCCGGCATCGGGTGAAATTATCCTCTCCTTTTCGTCACCTGGACCATCCCCCCGAGGGCTGGCCTGGGACGGGCGATACCTGTGGGTGGCCGATATCAGTACGGCGACGTTGTACCAGTTGACCGCCGCCGGAACGGTCCGGAACGCCTTTCCCGCTCCCGGCGCCGCGCCCATGGGCCTGGCCTTCGACGGCGCCAACCTGTGGTGCGTGGACCAAAACGATTACACCGCCTATTTCACGCCCCTGGGCAGGATTCAGATCTACCCCACAGGGCTGGCCCTGTGGGAGCCCAACGGCCGGGGCGCCTTCACCATCCGGCTGGACCGGCGGCCCCTGGCGCCGGTGACCATCGGCCTGGCCGTATCCGACCCCGAGGAGATCGCGGCCCCTTCCGAGGTGATCCTGGACGCCGACAACTGGAACACGGGCGTTTCCGTTGCCGTCAATGTCCGGGACGATCCCTATGCGGACGGAGACCGCCGATGCTCGGTGATCACGCGAATCGCCACCAGTCCGGACGCCTATTTCCATGGCGTCAACCCGCCGGACGTGGGCGTTTTGGCGCGGGATGATGATACCCCGGCCCTTTATATCGAGGCGGCGGCCCCGAGTTTCGGGATGGTGGGCCAGGCGTGGACGACCACCCTTCAAGGCGGCGGGTTCGATGCCGACATGGCGGTCTATCTGTTCCGGCGGGACGACACCGGCGACATCATTTCCGAATCGCGCATAGAGACGGTTCAGGTGACGGACGCCGCAACGGCCGAGCTGACCATCCCCGCCCAGACAAGGGTGGGCCAGTGCGGCCTCCGCCTGGAGCGGGGGACGGATGATTTCGTGCTGGAAAGTGCCATTTCCATCCTGGAAGATGCCGACCACGCGACCCAGCGGCGTCGCAAGGCGATCCTGGTGGCCGGCGGCGGGCCCTATCCGGGAAACCTTCTCTGGAACGCCACCCGCTTCAGCATCGGCCGGGCCTGGCATACCCTGATCTCACAGGGATACGCCGCCGATCGGCTGCGCCTGCTGTCCGCCGACCCCATCCTCGACGCGGACGCAGACGGCGCCAATGACGTGGCCGCCGGCGCGACCAGCGAGGCGCTGGCGGCCACCCTCGCCGGCTGGGCCCGCCAGCCGGCGCAGGCAGGGGACGGGCCGCCGGAGGAGGTGTTGATCTACCTGACCGGACACGGCGGAGACGGCCGCTTCGAACTGGCCCCGGACGACGATCTGAACGCCGCCGTTTTCGATGGCTGGCTGGACGCCCTTCAGCAGGCCACCGGCTGCCGGCTGATCGTGATCATCGACGCCTGCCGGTCGGCCAGCTTCCTGCCCCATCTCGACGCGCCGGACGGGTATGCCGACCGCCGCATCGTCATCGCCAGCTCGGCGGCCAGCGAGCGGGCCTGGTTCGTCAATGACGGCCGGCTCTCCTTTTCCAATTATTTCTGGTCATCGGTGTACGACAAGGGCCGGCTGTACCAGGCGTACCTGGACGCCCGTCAGCGGGTCGCCTTCGACCAGTCCCCATCCATCGACCGAACCGGCGATGGGGCGGCCGATGTCGTGACACCCGCGGAACCGGCCGTGGACATCCTCATCGGCCGGGGCCGGGTGGCCGCCTCGGTCATCCCGGAGATCGGCGGCGTTTTCGCCGCCGCCCCCTTCCTTGCCTGCCAAACCCAGACCACCTTTTCCGCCAGGAGCATCATCGCCAAAAACGGCATTGACGGCGTATGGGCTCGCGTCATGCCGCCGGAGGAGAATCCGGATCCTTCCGTCCCCCTGCTGGCACTGCCTGCCGTGCTGTTGACAGACACGGACGGGGACGGCGAATACACGGGCGGATATGCCGGATTCAGCGAAAACGGCCTTTACACAGTGGTGATCTACGCCATCGACAAGTCGGGTGTCCAGTCCATTCCGCTTCGGACGCAGGTCACCCGCGCCTGCGACGCGCCGATGGTGGCGGGGGACGTGACGGCCGACGGACGGACCGACCTGGCCGACGCCGTGGTCGCCCTCCGGGTTGTTGCCGGCATGGATGTCACCGGTCAACTCCGGCCCGATTTCACCGCCAGTGGCGTTGACCTCGATGGCGATAAAAGGGCGGGGCCGGCCGAGGCAATATACGCGCTGGGACGGGCCGCCCTCAGTTCAATGAACCAACCCCCCCTGACCCTTTTCGGAGAATCTGAATGACACGGACCCCATCAGACATCCACGGCGCCGGACGCGGGCTTTCGGCCGCGCCCCTTTCCGCCCTTGTACTCATCGCCGCAGCGGCGACCATCTGCCTTGCCGCCACCGCCGCGTCCGGGGCGGAGGATTACCGGTTCGAGCGGCTCTGGCCCGCCCTGCGGCAGCCCTGGTATTTTTTCCTGCCCAACGATGTGGCCTCGGATCGGGAGGGGTTTGTCTATGTGGCTGACACCATGAGCCATCGGATCAAGAAGTTCACGGCCGACGGCGCCTTTGTCGCCGAATGGGGGGCGGCCGAAGGGCTGGCGTACCCGGCGGCCGTGACGGTGGACGACGATGGCGCGATCTATGTGGCCGGCATCGGCGGGCGGCGCGTCTGGATCTATGACGCCGACGGCCGCCTGACGGCGGACTGGCTGCTGGACGAGGGGCGGCTGCCCTCGGGGATGGCGGCGGATAACCGGGGCGGGCTCTACATCGCGGAAAAGGAGGCGAACCGGATCTGCCGCTTTGCGACGGATGGCCGGTTCGACCTGGAGTGGGGCGGCGACGGGGATTCGCCCGGCGCCTTTTCCGGCCCCATGGACGTGGCGGTGGACGGGGACGGGTTTGTCTATGTGACCGATCAGGGGAACCATCGGGTCCAGAAGTTTCGCGCCGACGGGGCGTTCGTGGCCCAGTGGGGCGGCGAGGGGGACGCGGAAGGCCGGTTTCGCCAGCCTTTCGGCATCGACTGGCGGGACGGCCGCCTATACGTGGTGGACATGCTCAACGATCGGGTGCAGGTGTTCGACGCCGATGGCCGGTTCATCGCCGCCTGGGGAAGCGAGGGAAGCGGCGACGGCCAGTTTTATGCGCCATCCGGCGTCGTTGCGGCCCCCGGAGGCTATATCTATGTGGCGGACCGGAATCAGCGCCGGATTCAGAAGTTTTCCCCGGATGGCGTTTTCCTGGCAAACTGGCAGAGCCGGGGCGACGCTCCCGGCCAGTTCGAGCAGCCCAAGGGCATCAATGTGGGGCCGGACGGCCGGATACATGTGGCCGACGCCAACAACCACCGGGTTCAGGTGTTTGACGGCGCCGGCGAATACATCGGCGGATGGGGCGCCGAGGGAGGCGAGCCGGGGCGGTTTCAAAATCCCCATGGCGTGGCGGTGGGGCCGGACGGTCGCGTTTATGTCGCCGACACGCTCAATGACCGGGTGGGGCGGTTTGCCCCGGACGGGGCCTTAGAGGCAACTCTGACCGGAACCGAGGAAGGCGGCGCCCCATTCGATGATCCGGCGGGCATTGCCGTGGACGAGGCCGGCTTTCTCTATGTGGCGGACTGGGAGAACAGCCTGATTCGGAAGTTCGATCCGGATGGCGCCCCCGCCGGCCAATGGGGCGGCGCCGGGCTGGGGCAAGGGGCCTTGAACCGGCCGATGGACGTTGCCGTTGACGGTCATCTGGTCTATGTGGCGGACACGGACAACCACCGCATTCAGGTGTTTGACACCGACGGCGTTTTCATCGCAGCCTGGGGCGAAAACGGCCCCGCGCCGGGGCAATTTGCCGCCCCCAGGGGCGTGGGGGTGGACGGTAACGGCAATCTTTATGTGGCCGATTCCTGGAACCACCGGGTGCAGAAGCTGGGTCCGGATGGCTCGGTGCTGGCCGTTTTCGGTGAATTCGGCTCCAATCCCGGCCAGTTGCGCCACCCGGCAGACGTTGCGGTTGACGCCGATGGCCGCGTTTATGTCACGGACATGGAGAACAACCGGGTACAGGTGTTTCGCTTACGCCGGACATTGCGAGTGGAAAAGGTGATCCTGGTGGCCGGCGGCGGCCCCTACCCGGGCAACCAACTTTGGGACGCCACCCGGATGTGCGCCAACTTCGCTTACAGGGCGCTTACCCATCAGGGATTTTCCAAGTCGCGCATCCGCTACTTTTCGGCGGATGTCCGGGCGGATCTGGATAACAACGGCGCAGCGGACGACGTGGCGGGCCCGCCGGAGCGGGCGGCCCTGGCCGATGCCATCACCGGCTGGGCGTCGGACGCCGACGCCCTGGTGGTCTATCTGGTGGATCATGGCGGCGACGGGATTTTCCGGCTGGGCGAGACCGAGACCTTGTCGGCCCCGGAACTGGACGGATGGCTGGACGCCTTTCAATCCGCCGGCGCCGACCTGACGCTGATCCTCGATGCATGCGAATCCGGCAGCTTCCTGCCGTTCCTGATCCCGCCCGACGGCGCCCGACGAGTCGTTGTGGCCAGCACCGGGGCGGCAGAGAGCGCCTATTTCATCACCCAGGGGGTGTTGTCTTTTTCCAGTGCCTTCTGGACATCCATCTTCATGGGCGAGACCGTTTGGGAGGCGTTTGACGGCGCCACCCGAACCCTGTCCGGCGCCACCGAATTTCAGCACCCGGTGCTGGACGATACCGGCGACGGTTTTTTCGGGGCGGCGGACGGCGCCCTGGCCCGGTCCCGCCATATCGGCGGCGGAACGGCCATTGCCGGAACCGTGCCGGTGATCGGCGCCGTGTCTCCGGAACAGAGCCTGACGGATCGGCCATCGGCGCGTCTGTGGGCGGAGGGCTTGACCGGCGGCGCGGGCATTGCAAGGGTCTGGGCAGTGATCCGTCCCCCCGGTTACCGGCCCGGTCCGCCGGGCAGCACGGTCCGGGGCCTGCCAATGGTGGACCTGATGCCGGAGGCGGGCGGGGGCCGGTATGCCGCGCTTTATGAACGGTTTCACAAGCCGGGCGAGTACACGGTGGCTATCCATGCCATGGACCGGTTCGGCAACGCCGCCGCCCCGGCTCTGACCCGGGTGCGGGTGGGCCATAACGCGGTCCGGAGGGCGGTGATTCTCGGGGCCGGGGCGGGCGCAATGGCGGCGGATTCGGCGGTGGGGGAGGGCGATGCCGAATTGAATCGGCGCCTCCGGCTGGCCCTGGAGGCTTTGGACTTCCAGGGATACCCGCCGGAGGCCGTGCGCCTGATCACGGCCGATCCGTCCTTTCCCGAGGCCGCGGGGGCGCCGACGCCGGCCTTTTTGGCCGACACCTTCCAGGAATGGGCCGATGAGGCCACCGCAGACCTGGTGATCTACCTGACCGGCGACATGGACCGGGGCGCCTATCGCCTCGATTCGGATGCGTTTCTCACCCCCGGCCGGCTGAGCCAATGGCTGGACGATTTTCAGGCGACCAGCGGGGCGCCCGTGGCGCTGATCTGCGATGGCCAGGGAGCCAAAAGCTTCATCTCGCGGATGACCCCGGCCGGAGGCCATCCGCGCATCGCCCTGGCCGGCGGCGGGTCCAATTCCGGGGTGACCGGTTTCGCCACCTTTTTCTGGGGCGGCGTGATCAACGGCATGGATCTTTACGCCGCCTGGGTCCATGCCCGAAACGCGGCATGGAGCGCCGGGAATGCCATGGCCGGCGAAGCGGGCATCGACGACAACGGCAATGCGGTTCCCGATGAGCCGTCGGACGGCCTTCTGGCCCGGCGGTTCGTGGTGGGGGAGGGCATTCGGCTGACGGCGAGCCCGCCGGTCATCGCCGTACCGCCGGCGGACAGGGAACTGACGGGGGAGTCCACGGCCGCCATCCGCATCGGGGCGATCACCGCCACCGGCGGAGTGGGGCGGGTCTGGGCGGTGATAGCTCCGCCGGAATCCGAATCCTTTTCCGCCGATGGCGCCCCGGAAATCCGGCGGCTCGAACTGGCCGCCACCGCGGATGGCTACGCGGCGGAATGGGACGGGTTCGGCCGATACGGCGACTATCGGGTGGCGATCCATGCCATGGACGGGGCGGGGGATGTTTCCAGCCCGGCCCCGCTCACCATCCGGCAACGAATGGGACCGGACCCCTTCGAGCCCGACGACACCGCCGCTGCGGCCCGGCCCGCCATAGCCGGCGGGGGGGGCGACGCGCCGGCCTTCGCGTCCCTGACTGTTCAGCGCCGCAATTTTCACAGGAGCCTCGATGCCGACTGGGTGCGGTTTCCCGCCCTGGCGGGCCAGATCTACGAGATCCGGACCGAATTTCCCGAGGCCCGGTGCGACACCGTGATCTCCCTTTACAACGCCAAAGACGGCCCGCCCATCGCCACCTGTAACGATTGGAGGGACGGCGCGGATGGGCGGGGCGAAACGCTCTCCTGGCGCTGCCCGGCGGCGGGCGTTTATTATGTGCGGATCACGCCGGCGGCGGCCGACGGCCATGGCCCGGAGACCGGGTATGATCTTCGGATCATCATCCCCGTCCAGGCAGAGACCGGGCTGCTGATCGGGCGGATCGCGGATCGCGACGGCGCGCCGGTGGCTGATGCCCAATTGACGCTGAATGCGGATGGCGCCGCGGCCCTGAGTGATCCGGACGGTCGATATCGGATGATCGCTCCGGCGGGCGCACACTCCCTTGTGGTCTCGGCCGACGGCTTTGCCGACGGCGCGGTGGCCGACGTTCTGATCGTGGCGGGCAATCGAACCACCCTGGACGTGGCGCTTGCCACCCCAGACCCGCCGACGGATGGCCCGGATGATCCAGATGATCCGGATGATCCTGATGGCACGGATGATCCCGACGCCCCGGATGGAGAATCCACCCGCACGGACGATGACTTCTGCTTTATCAGCGGAGCGGGGGGTGGCGCATGGCGGCGCTGAGATTTCAATTGATGCGGGCACCGGCCGCCCTGCAAGGACTTTTGGCGGCCCTGTCGATCCTTCTGCTGGTGCCGCTGATGATCGGATGCCAGGCCGCCCCCCAGCCGAAGGCGACCCCCCCCGCTTCCGCGCGGCCCGCGGCCATGTCTTCGGAGGAAAACGGCATCGCCCACTATCGCGCCGGAAACCTGGAAAAGGCCCTCGCCGACCTGATGCTGGCC
>JAABTE010000184.1 GCA_011390035.1 Desulfobacteraceae bacterium
AGGCCTGTGATTTCGATGACGGGGGCATCCGACGGCAATGTGGCGAATCCTTATTAATTCGGCTGATACAAACTTATTAATTCGGCTGATACAAATCTGGCTATGCTGAAATGGCAACATATCTGGCTATGCTGAAATGGCAGCATATCTGGCTATGCTGAAATGGCAGCAGACATTCCGGGCGCCATGCTTGAAGCATGGCGGTGCGCCGTCAGATTTCCCGCCTGATGCCCAATTCAAGATGCAATATCTGGTTTGCCTTGTCAAGGGAATTTGCTGGAACTGCTGGTCCAGGGAAAGGAGTGGCTTGGGGTTTTTTTCCGCCGACACTCCGTTTTGAATTTATTCTTCTCGATTTAGGTGGAATGTTGTAAAATGGTTCGCTCAAATGGACACGCAAGTGCCATCTAATAAAATACAAGGAAAAGGAGGAGGACATGAGTGCCAGGCGGATGAGCTTGAAGACCAAGATAATGTGGGGCATGGGAGTTCCCGTGGTGTTGCTTGTGGCTTTCAGCATCATCAGCGCCCTGAGCGTTCAGTCTCTGCTATCAACGGCCAGGTGGGTAATTCACACCGAAAACGTCATCAAGGAGGGGCTGGGCATTCAGAGCCTGGCCGTGGACATGGAAACGGGCATGCGGGGCTTTCTGATAACCGGCAAGGATGCTTTTTTAGAGCCATACCATCAGGGGGAGGGTCAGATCTACAGCAAGTTCGCCACCCTGCGGCAGACGGTAAGCGACAACCCCGCCCAGGTAAAGCGGCTGGAGGAGGCCGAGAAAGTGATCCGCGAATGGCAGCGGCAGGTGGCCTTGGAAAATATCACGCTTCGCCGAAAGATCGATGAAGCGGCCAAGATGAGCGACTTGATCGAATGGGCCCGGCGGGAGGAGGGGGATCGCTATTTAGAGAAATTCGGAAAAAACATGGATGTCTTCATGGAGCGGGAAAGCGATCTGATCGATGATCGCGCAAGGTCCGCCGAGGCCGTGGGTGGGCCCGGCCTCGGCCCGCCGGGGGGCATGGCGGATAGAAGCGTTCCGGAAGCGATGGCGCCCGGCCGCCGGATTAATTATGCCGGCCAGGCGATGCAAATGGCACTGCGGATGCGGGTGGCCGCCATGAACATGGCCATGGGCGCGCGGGGCTTCCTGCTGGCCGGAACGGAAGGCTTTCTGAAACCCTATGTGGAGGGCGGAAAGCAATTTGACGATATAGCCGTGGAGCTGAGGCGGATGATCGGCGATAAGCCGGAACATGTCCGCGCCCTGAATGATGCGGTCGCCGCCATCGAGGCATGGCGGGAAGAGGTGATCGGCAATGCCATCGCGCTGCGTCGAAAAATCAGCGATGCCCGAACCATGGATCACCTGATCGATCTCGTCGGCCAGGCCAGGGGGAAGGAATATTTCGACCGGTTCCGGAGCGTCATGGGTGATTTCATGGCCGAGGAGCATCGCCTCAATGAGCAGCGCCAGGCCGCCAACGACGTCACGGCCGCCCGGGCCATCGGGATCAATAAATGGGGCGGTGTCGGGGCCGTGCTGATCGGCGTCCTGCTGGGGGCGATGATCCTGCGGGGGACCACACGGGTGATGGAAAGCGTCAAGACGGCGGCGGACAACGTGACCGCCGGCAGCGGCAACCTGAGCGCGAGTACCGAGCAGATCGCCCAGGGGGCCTCGGAACAGGCGTCATCGGCCCAGGAGGTTTCCGCGTCAATGGAGCAGATGTCCTCCAGCATCCAATTGAACGCCGACACCGCCGGGCAGGCGGAAAAAATCGCCCTGAAATCGTCCGAGGACGCCCGAACGGGCGGGGAAGCCGTCGCCAACGCCGTCAGGGCCATGCTGTCGATCACCGAGAAGATCTCTGTCATCGAGGAGATCGCCCGCCAGACCGACCTTCTGGCCCTCAACGCCGCCATCGAGGCCGCCCGGGCCGGCGAGTACGGCAGGGGGTTCGCCGTGGTGGCCTCGGAGGTGCGCAAGCTGGCGGAAAAGAGCCAGCGGGCGGCCGGGGAGATCGGACAGATCTCCAAATCGAGCATGCAGATCGCCGAAAACGCCGGGGCCATGCTCGAAAAGCTGGTGCCGGACATTCAAAAGACCGCCGAGCTGGTGCAGGAGATTGCCGCCGCCACCAAGGAGCAGTATGCCGGCGCCGAGCAGATCAACCAGGCGGTCCAGCAGTTGGATCGCGTCATTCAGCAGAACGCGGCTGCGGCCGAGGACATGTCATCCACATCCGAGGAGCTGTTTTCCCAGGCGAGCCAGTTGCAGGATGCCGTCGATTTCTTTGGCATCGCCTCGTCCGGCAAGTCGCCTCAAAAAGGCCCGGCGGCGTCTCGGCGCACCCGGCCCGGCCGGTCCGGACGGTCCGGCCCGGCCGACCGGCGGGAGGCGGCGAATGACGGGGAGGCGGCGGCCGGCAGGCGGATCGTCATCGACGACCCGGAGTTTGAAAAATATTGAGGCCGGCGATGTGAGCCTCGCCGGTTCAAAACATTTTTTCAAGTGGATGTGACGGTTTCGAGAAATTTGCCTTCCATTATTCCATCCTCGGCTATTCCGCCATCAGCCGGCGCAGCACATAGGGCAGTATGCCGCCGTGCTGGTAATAGGCCACGTCGATGGCAGAGTTTAGCCGGGCCGTTACCGTGAATTCCACCTCTTGGCCGTTGTCCTTTCTGGCTGTCACCGCAAGCCGCTTTCGGGGCTTGATGTCTGCGATGCCGGATATGGCGTAGGTTTCGGAGCCGTCCAGCCCCAGGCTTTCGGCGCTCTGCCCCTCGGCGAAGATCAGCGGCAGCACCCCCATGCCCACCAGGTTGCTTCGGTGGATGCGCTCGAAGGACTCGGCGATAACCGCCCGCACCCCCAGCAGCAGGGTGCCCTTGGCGGCCCAGTCTCGACTCGATCCGGTGCCGTACTCTTTGCCCCCCAGCACGATCAGGGGCGTGCCCGCATCCAGGTAGGCCATGGCGGCGTCGTATATGGACATCTGATCATCCTCGGGGAATTTCCGGGTGAAGCTGCCCTCCCGGTCCGCCAGCCGGTTTTTGATGCGGATGTTGCCGAAGGTGCCCCGCATCATAACCTCGTGATTGCCCCGGCGGGAGCCGTAGGAGTTGAAATCGGCCTTCTCCACGCCGTTTGCCATCAGGTAGCGGCCCGCCGGGTAATCGGCCGGAATGGCGCCGGCCGGCGAGATGTGGTCCGTGGTGACGGAATCGCCCAGCAGGGCCAGCGCCCGGGCCCCGTTGATATCCCCCGGCTTGTCCGCTTCGATCTGAAAATCCTCGAAATAGGGCGGATTCTTGATATAGGTTGAGGTTTCATCCCAGGGAAACGTGGTGCTGCGATCCACGTTAAGGCCCCGCCAGAATTCATCCCCCTCGAAGATCCGGCCGTATTCCTCGTTGTAAAACTCCTCCCGCACATGGGCCTGGATCAGCGCCGATATCTCCGCGTCCGACGGCCAGATGTCCTTCAGATAGACCGGCTCGCCGTTGGGGTCAAGCGCCAAAGGCTCGCGGTCCAGATCCACGTCCACCCGGCCGGCGATGGCAAAGGCCACCACCAGCGGCGGCGAGGCCAGGAAATTGGCCTTGATGCGCTGATGGATGCGGGCCTCGAAGTTGCGGTTGCCTGATAGCACCGCGGCAACGGTCAGGTCGTGTTCCCGTATCATGCTTTCGATCTCCGGGTGCAGCGGGCCGCTGTTGCCGATGCAGGTGGTGCAGCCGAATCCGGCCAGGTGAAAGCCCAGCGCCTCCAGGTAGGGAAAGAGTCCCGCCGATTCCAGGTAGCGGTTCACCACCTTTGAGCCGGGGGCAAGGGATGTCTTGACGTGATGCGGCGTCTTCAGCCCCCGGCGCACCGCGTTCCGGGCCAGAAGCCCGGCGCCCAGCATCACATGGGGATTGGAGGTGTTGGTGCAGGAGGTGATGGCGGCGATCACCACCGTTCCGTCGCCGATCTTCACCTCCCGGCCGTTGAGGATGATATCGTACAGACGCCGGCCGCTGGGCTCGCATCCGTCGTCCCGGCGCGCGGTGTTGCCGGATTCGTCGTGGAAAACCGAGATGCGCTCCAGATCCGTGTCCCGCTCATGCTGGCAGCCCAGCACCTGGAAGAACCGCTGTTTGAGTTCGCCCAGGGGGATGTAGTCCTGGGGCCGCGACGGCCCCGCCATGGCCGGCACCACCTCGGACAGGTCCAGCTCCAGCACGTCCGTATATTCGGCCGTGTCCTGGCCCTCGTAAAAGAGCCCCAGCTCCCGGGCGCATGCCTCCGCCACGGCGGCCCGCTGCTTGCGGCCGGTGGCGGAAAGATAGGCGATGGTCTTTTCGTCCACCGGAAAAAAGCCCATGGTGGCCCCGTATTCCGGGCTCATGTTGGCGATGGTGGCCCGGTCCGGCACGGACAATCCCTTCATGCCCGGCCCGAAGAATTCCACGAACTTTTCCACCACCTTGTATTCCCGGAGCATCCGGGTCACCTTCAGCACCAGGTCGGTGGCGGTGGCGCCGGCCCGCAGCCTGCCGGTCATTTTGAACCCGATCACCTCGGGGATGGGCATGAAATAGGGCTGGCCCAGCATCACCGCCTCGGCCTCGATGCCCCCCACCCCCCAGCCCATCACGCCGATGCCGTTGATCATGGTGGTGTGAGAGTCCATGCCCACAAGGGAATCCGGATAGGCGATCCGTTGCCCCCCTTCATCCGCGGTGATGATCACCCGCCCCAGATGCTCCAGGTTCACCTGATGGCAGATGCCCGAGCTGGGCGGCACCACGCTGAAGTTTTCAAAGCTCTTCTGGGCCCACTTGAGCAGGGCGTACCGCTCGCCGTTGCGCTCGTACTCCTTTCGCACGTTGGCCGTCAGCGCTCCTTCCGTGCCGAAATAATCCACCTGCACCGAATGATCCACGATCAGCTCCGCCGGAATCAGCGGGTTGATCCGCTCCGGGTTCCCCCCCCGCTTTTTGACAGCGTCCCGCATGGCCGCAAGATCCACCACCGCCGGCACGCCGGTAAAATCCTGCAACAGCACCCGGGCCGGATGAAACGGCAGCTCCACCGGCGCCTCGTACCGTTTTCGCCATCCGGCGATGTTGGCCAGATCCGTCTCCGTCACGATGTCGCCATCCATTTTCCGCAGGATATTTTCCACCAGCACCCGAATCGAAAAGGGCAGCCTCCGAATGTCGCCCATCCCTTCGGACGCCAGCCGCCCGATGTCAAAGACAACACACTCCCCCCCATCGATGGCAATCGATTTCATAAACGCCCGCCGCCGCATAATCTCCCTCCTTTATCCATCATTCGGTTAAAAACCGT
>JAABTE010000185.1 GCA_011390035.1 Desulfobacteraceae bacterium
GGTGACCATAGGCAACGACGCGGACACCGCCTCGGCCATTGCCGCCATGGGCGGTAAACATACCATTCGGGGGGTGGGCGATATATGTGTGGATGAGAAGAATCGTATTGTAACAACGCCTGCTTACATGCTGGGTCCCGGCATCGCGGACGTGGCGGTTGGCATTGAAAAACTGGTCAGCCAGGTGATGGCGATGATATGATACCCCTATGGACTGTCCGGAGAAGGAGGCCAACGGGGCCATCTTCCCGGACGGTCCGCTTTTCAGTGGTTTTATTAACCACGAAAGAAAGGGGAATGCATGAACAGAAAAAGAAGATGGATCGGGATCGCCCTGATGTTGATGGCCGGCTGCCTGCTGGCGGCCGTTCCGGCGTGGGCCCAGGAGCCGGTAAAGATCGACATCAACTCGGCCGACAAGACGCAACTGATGACCCTCGATGGCATCGGCCAGGCATATGCCGATCGGATCATCGCCTACCGGGAGGCCAACGGCCCGTTTGCAAGCCTGGAGGATATCACAAGCGTGCGGGGCATCGGCCCGAAAACCCTTGAAAGGAATCGGGATCGCATTGTGGCCAACCCGCTGGTGAAAATCGGCGTGGAGCCCCAGACCAAGCCGCAACAGGCTGGGCCGAGGCAAGGCCAATCCCAGTGATGATGGCGCGTGAGGGCCATTTTTCGCCCAGCGTCTGAGAAAACATGCGATCGCCTACGCAGCCGCGCCCAAACCAACAATAGCTGATCGGAAACGGCCGGAGACACCCTGAAAATGGACCCTGTGGAGCATCGACCCTCGAATTCGAACCTGACTCCGACTTCGACCCCGATTCCAAACCCGGGCGAGAACCCGGGCGAGAACCCGGGCGAGAATCAGGACACGGCGCCGGAATCCGACGCGAGCCGAAACCGAAAAGCCATTGAAACGCTTCTGAACAAGGGCGTTCGCATCCCCCTGCCCGATACCGTTTTCATCGATCCGGAGATCGACCCGGAGCGGATATCGGGCCAGGGGGTCATCATTTTTCCCGGATGCCGGCTTCACGGCCGGGATACCTGGGTTTCCAGCGGCGCTAAAATCGGCGGGGAAGGCCCGGCCGTCATAGACAACTGCCACATCGGCCCCCGCGTCCGGCTGGCCGGCGGCTATTTCAGAGGCGCCGTCTTTCTCGCGGGCGCCGCCATGGGCAACGGCGCCCATGCGCGGGAGGGCTCCATCCTCGAGGAGCAGGCCAGCGGCGCCCACACCGTGGGGATCAAGCAGACCATCCTGTTTCCCTTCGCGACCCTTGGCAGCCTTATCAATTTCTGCGATTGCCTCATGGCCGGCGGCACCAGCCGCCGCAACCATTCCGAGGTGGGCAGCGGCTATATCCATTTCAATTACACGCCCCATCAAGACAAGGCGACCCCCTCCCTGCTGGGCGACGTGCCCAGGGGCGTGATGCTCAATCAGCCCCCCATCTTTCTGGGCGGCCAGGGCGGCCTGGTGGGGCCGTGCCGGCTGGCCTTCGGCACGGTGATCGCAGCCGGCGGCATCAACCGCAAGGACGAAACCCGGAGGGGGCATCTGATCATGCCGCCATCCCCCAGGGGCGGCACCATCCCCTATGCCCCCGGCCGCCGGGCCGGCGTGGCCCGCCTGATGCGCAATAACCTTATATATATCGCCAACCTGGTGGCCCTGTCCCAGTGGTATGCCCATGTCCGGCGACGATTCATCGGGCCGGATTTGCCGGAGCCGCTCCATGAGGGCCTGACCCGGACGCTGAAAGCGGCCATTGATGAGCGGGTCCGCCGCCTGTCGGACGTGGCCTCCCATATCCACGCGGACAACCCGGCCGCCTGGACCCCCGTGGCCGACAGCCTGGCGGAAGGGTTGACGGAGACCGGCGATACCCGCCTGCGGGAGGATTTTCTGGAGCGCATCGAACCGGCCATCCGGGCCCGGGGCGCCGATTATCTGGCGGTCATCACGGGCCTTGACCCGGAAGACGCAGCATCGGGCACGCGATGGCTCCAGCAGATCGTGGACCGCGTTTCCACCCTGGCCCTGAACAAGATTTCCGAGGTTTGACAAGCATTATCCCTTTACGCTTCCGATGGTGACACGCATGGAGAAACTTTTTGGCACGGATGGCATCCGGGGCCGGGCGAACCGGCATCCCATGACCCCGGAGGTGGCCCTGGCGGTGGGCCGGGCGGTCACGCGATTTTTTAAAAAGGAGGGCGGAATAAGCGAGGGCGGCGCGGGGAATGCCCGCCGATCTTCAGATGTTTCCGCCAATAGCTCCGCCAATAGCTCCGCAGACTGGTCCGGCGAGCGGCCCCGAATCTTGGTCGGCGCCGATACCCGAATTTCCGGAGACATGATCGCCGGCGCCCTGATGGCCGGCATCCTCTCCGCGGGGGGCGACGCCCTGATGGCCGGCGTGCTGCCCACCCCGGGCGTTGCGAGGCTGGCCGCGGAGGAGGGCGCCGCGGCGGCCATCATGATTTCGGCCTCCCACAACCCCTATTATGACAACGGCATCAAGATCTTCGATGGCCGGGGATACAAGCTGACCGACGACCGGGAGGCGGCGCTGGCCGGCCTTATCGGCGCGGCGGGCAAGGCCAGCGCGGCGGGCAAGGCCAGCGCGGCGGGCAAGGCCGGTGCGGCGGGCAAGGCCGGCGCAGCAGGCAAGGCTGGTGCGGCAGGCAAGGTCGGCGCGGTAGATGGCCAAGCAGTGGGGCGGCGTGTCCGCCTTGCGGGCGCCGGCGATCGGTACATTGAATTTCTGAAGGGGCGCGTGGAGACGCCCGAGGCTTTCAAGGGCCTGGGCGTGGTTCTGGATTGCGCCAACGGCGCCACCTTTGCCGTGGCCCCCCGGCTTTTTTCGGCCCTGGGCGCCTCGGTTACCGCCATCCACGTTTCGCCGGACGGGGTCAACATCAACGCCGACTGCGGCTCCCAGCACCCGGAAGGGCTGGCCCGCAAGGTTCTCGAGGAGGGGGCCGACATCGGCCTGGCCTTCGATGGCGACGGCGATCGGCTCATCGCCGTGGACGAAAAGGGCCGTACCCTTGGCGGCGATCGCATCCTGGCCATCTGCGCCCGGTGGATGAAGGCGCGGGGGGCGTTGCCCGGCAACCGGGTCGTCAGCACCGTCATGAGCAACATCGGCCTGGGGCTGGCCTTAAGGGCCATGGGCGTTGACCATCTGACCACGGACGTGGGGGACCGCCACGTTATGGATCGGATGATGGAAACCGGCGCCGCCATCGGCGGGGAGGACTCGGGTCACATGATCTTTTCCCGCCACCACACCACCGGCGACGGGATGCTCGCGGCCATCAAGCTGATCGAGGCCATGCGGGCCGACGGGCGGCCCCTGTCCGTTCAGCGAGGGATCGTGACGGTTTATCCCCAGGAGCTGATCAACGTGACCGTGGCCCGGAAGCCGGACCTTTCGGCTCTGCCGGCGGTGGCCGGCGCCATTGCCGCGGCGGAGGCGGATCTGGGAGACGGGGGGCGGGTGCTGGTGCGCTACTCCGGCACGCAGCCCATGTGCCGGGTGATGGTGGAGGGGCCCTCAGCGGACGAGACCCGGCGCCATTGCGAGGCGATTGCCGCGGTGATCCGGACGGAACTTGGGTGAGGGGAAGCCCCCTCCCCGGCCCCCGGGATGCCGATGGGCCGGGAGGGGAGGGGGCCGTAAAAGGGGTTAGTCTCTGGAAACCCCGAAGATGTGCAGCAGGAAGATGAACATGTTTAGAAAGTCAAGATAGAGCGACAGCGCCCCGAGGATGGCGCCCTTGCGGATCACGCCCGCCTCCAGCCCCGCGGGCTGGGAGTAGGCCATGGCCTTGATCTTCTGGGTGTCATAGGCGGTCAGCCCCATGAAGATGAAAACGCCCACGTAGCTGATGATCCAGTAGATCGCCGGGCTTCTCAAAAAGATGTTGACCACCGAGGCCAGGATGATGCCGATCAGCCCCATGAACAAAAAGCCGCCCAGGGAGGTCAGGTCCCTCTTTGTAACATAGCCGTACACGCTGCATGCGCCGAACATGCCGGCGCAGATGAAAAACGTGGAGGCGATGGACGCGGCGGTGTAGGCCAGAAAGATGAACGACAGCGTCAGGCCGTTTAGCCCCGCGTACAGCAGAAACAGCCCGGTGGCCGTGGATGCGCGCATCTTGTGGATCCGGGCGCTGATGGAAAAGACCAGGGCCAGCTCGACGATGATGATGCCGAAGAACAGGATCTGGTTGTTCCGGAGCATCCCGGAGATGGGCGAGTTGGCCACGAACCAGGCCACGCCTCCCGTCAGGCCGAGGCCCAGGGTCATCCAGGAGTACACGCTCTGGATGAAGCTGTTGACCTCAACCCGCGCCTGTGTCTGCTGCCGGGCATAGGGTTGCATTTGCGGTTGCGGTTGCATGTGCTGCCTCCTTCTTGTGAGCTTGTTGAAATGGACGTTAAAAACAAACGGTTTCGATCATCCGATAACCGGTATCGACCACCAATATCGACCAACCGGCATCGACCAACCGGCATCGACCAACCGGTATCGACCAACCGGTATCGACCAAATGGTTTCATTTTATCTCAAATGCAATATATAATACGCTCCGCCCGGCTTTTCAAGCCAAAAGCGACACGACGCATGACGGTTTTCCGTCGGTTCCCTGAAAGCGGGCCTCCGCCGTGAAGCCTGAGGATCTGTATCGCCTGCTGCGGGAGCTGGCAGAAAAACTGGGCGTCACCGTGGCCGAGCGCAACTTGCGAAAGGCGGGCATCGCGGTTCAAAGCGGCCTTTGCAGGGTCCATGGCCGTCTCCATTATATCATGGACAAGCACCTGCCCCAGCGGCGAAAGAACCGCCTGCTGGCCGAGTGCCTTGGGCGGATGCCCCGCGAGTCCGTCTTCATGCCGCCCGCGGTTCGGGATTATATAGAGCGCGTCGAAAAGGAAATGGGCCTTGATGGAAGCAAGGGGGCCGGCCCTGGCGTCCTCGCAGGAAAGGATTGAATGCGGCGCCGTTTTCTGATAAATGCGGAAAGCTGTTCCCGATGGAGGCCGCTCCTCTGGAGGCCGCTCCTCTGGAGGATGCCCCTCTGGAGGACGCGCCGTGTTCTGAATCGGTCAGGTTCCGGCGGCGGATGCCCGGTCCCTCTTGCGCCTGAAACATGGCTTGAAAGGCACGAATGGAATGGATGACCTGACGGCCCCGGGACGGCCCCAGCCGCCCGCCCGCCGCCTTTACAGCGTATCGGAGTTGACCCGGCAGATCCAGGAGCTGCTGGAGAGTCGCTTCCCCTTTGTGTGGGTGCATGGGGAGATTT
>JAABTE010000186.1 GCA_011390035.1 Desulfobacteraceae bacterium
TTGAAGGGGCGCCGGGGATGACCGGCGCGGGGCTTGACAGGACGGCGCTTGACAGGACGGCGCTTGACAGGGCCGCGCTTGACAGGGCGCCGGATTTTGGCTTATGATCTCTTATTTAGCAAGCCGACATCCGATCACGATTGGAAAAGGAGCCACATGAAAACGCTGCTTATCATCGTCATCTTCCTGGCCATCATCGCATCAGGCGCCTATGGGGCCTTCACCTATCACATCATCCGGACAGACAATGGCATAGAGACTCTCAGGAAGGTTCGGCCAAGCCTGGAATACACCTATGTGGATGCCAGGGGCGCCCGAAAATACAAGGTTTTTCTGATACCCGAACTGGCCGAGGCGGGGCTGCGGGACCTGCTTCGGGACCAGGGAATCGTCATCGAGCGGCAGTAGGAACCGCCCATGGCCCATCCGCCCCTGATTCTGACGGTTGACGACAACCACACCAACCTTGGGATGCTCAACATGATGCTCAAGGATCAGGGATACGACACCCGCGCCGCGGCCAGCGGGTTCGAGGCCCTGGACCTGGCCGCCCGAGAAACGCCGGACCTGGTGCTGCTGGACATAGTGATGCCGGCGCTCAACGGCATCGACACCTGCCGCCGGCTCAAGGCGATGCCCGGCTTTCAGGACGTGCCGGTGATCTTTCTCACCGCCCTGCGCACCGGCACGGACGACATCCTGCGGGGCTTTGACGCGGGCGCGGCCGATTACATCACCAAGCCCTTCGTGATGGCCGAATTGCTGGCCCGGGTACGCACCCACCTTAACCTGCGCATGTCCCGGGAGGCCCTGCGCCGCAGCGAGCGGCGCTATCGTGCCGTAGTGGAGGATCAGACCGAGCTGATCTGCCGCTTTTCCCCCGATCTGCGCATCAGCTTCGCCAACCCCGCCTTCCGCCGTTGCTTCCGGCGCGTCCGGGGCAAGATTGTGGGCGCCGGCATGCGCGATTTCATTCCCGAAGAGCGCCACGCGGAATTCACCCGATGCCTAAAGGCCATGAGTTCCGAACATCCGTTGCGCGCCATGGAGCATCCGGCGGTGGATGGCGAAGGCCGGGATCGCTGGTTCCACTGGGTGTTCCGGGCGCTGCCGGATGACGGCGGCGACATCCGCGAGTTTCAGTGCGTGGGGCGCGACGTGACGGAGCGGGTGGCCGCCGAGGAGGCCTATCGCATCCTGGTGGATCACTCCCCCCAGGGGCTGGCCATCTTCGCCGGCGGCCGGATCGTCTTTGCCAATCCCATGATGTGCCGCGTGAGCGGCCATGACGCCGAGGCCCTCTACGCTTTGTCTGAAACCGAGGTGGTCGATCTTTTCGCGCAGGACGCGGACACGGCCCGGATGCTGATCAACCGGCCCCCCGCCCCGACCCAGGCGCCGGATGCCCCGCGCCGGGCGGACGCGGTGGCGGCGCCGGCGGGGGGCGGCGCCCGGCTGCGCCTGATCTCCCGTGACGGGGCCGTCCGGGTGCTCAATGTTCAGGCCATTGCCACGCGCTATCGGGGCGGCCGGGCCACCCAGTTCGCCTTCACGGATGAAACCCGGCTTTCAGAGCTGGAGGCGATTCTGGAGCGGAGGGGGGATTTCGGGCGCATCATCGGCGACAGCCCCGCCATGCGCCGGGTCTATCGCCTGGCGGAGCGGTTCGCCGACATGGACGGGGCCGTGCTGCTCTTCGGCGAAACCGGCACCGGAAAAGAGCTGCTGGCCGAGGCCCTGCACCGGTTGAGCCGGCGGGCCGAGGGCCCCCTGATCCGGGTCAACTGCGCCGCCCTTTCGGAAAACCTTCTGGAAAGCGAGCTGTTCGGCCACGCCCGTGGGGCCTTCACCGGAGCGGAAACCAACCGGGTGGGCCGTTTCGAGGCGGCTCACGGCGGCACCCTGTTTCTGGACGAGATATCGGAACTGCCCCTGCACCTGCAAGCAAAGCTGTTGCGGGTACTCGATTCCGGCCAGTTCGACCGGGTGGGGGAAAGCCTGCCCCGCCACTCGGACGCCCGGATCATCGCCGCCACCAACCAGGACCTGGCCCGGCGGGCCGCTGCCGGCCTGTTCCGAAGCGACCTGTTTTACCGCCTGAAGGTCTGCGCCATCGACCTGCCCCCCCTGCGGGAACGCGGCGCGGATATCCGGGCGCTGACCAGCCACTTCACCCTGTCCCTGGCCGCGCGGCATCATCGCGCCCCGCCGGAGATCGCCGAGCCGGTCTTTCAGATGCTGGAGCGCCATGGGTGGCCGGGAAACGCGCGGGAGCTGAGAAACGCCATGGAATACGCCTATGCCCTTTCCGGCGGCGGCCCCATCTCTCCGGATCACCTTCCCCCCGATTTTCTCCGAGGCGCGGCCCAAGCGCCCGCAGCGGATGGGGATTCGGACGCGGCCCGGCACCGGCGGATCATCGAGGCCCTGCGATGGGCCGGTGGCAACAAGTCAAAGGCGGCCCGCCGGCTTGGCGTGAGCCGGGGCACCCTGTACAACCAGATGGCCCGGCTCGGCATCACGGCGCCGGATTGGACCTGACCCCCCGTCTTATTTGGTCAGCAGCAGGACCTCGCCCTCCCAGGCGTCGCTCACCGGATGCTCGGCGATGTATTCGATCTGCTGGAGCATGAAGGCCGCGGCCCCGTCGCCGCACTGGCCGGCCAGGCGGTCAAATTCGGTCCGGGCCGTCTGAAAATCCTTGGCATAGAACGCCCTCAGCGCCGCCTCGTACTCTTCCTTCAAACGCCGCCGCTCCTCAGAGGCGTCCTCGGCGAAACCGATCAGCTCGAAGACCGCCACCGGCCGCGCCTTGCCCTTCACCACGAACCGGCCCACCTCCCGAGTGAAAAAGAGGTCCGCCTCCCCGCCCGCGGCCACATGCGCAAGGGTCGATTCGCTCACCAGGATGCGGGTTTCAAACATCTTGTTGATGCCCTCCATCCGGGAGGCCAGGTTGACGCCGTCGCCCATCACCGTGTAGTTGAACCGGGTCTTTGAGCCGGTGTTGCCCACGAACACATCCGCGGTGTGAATGCCCATGCGCACCCGCACCTGAACCCAGCCCGGCGGCTGCTCGGCATTCAGCGCATCGATCCGGCGCTGCATCATGATGGCCGTCCGGCAGGCGTGGCGGGCGTGAACAGTCAGGGGGTTGGGCGCCCCGAAAAAGGCCATGATGGCGTCGCCGATATACTTGTCCAGAGTGCCGAACTCGGCGAACAGGATGCGGGTCATCTCGTCGAAATACAGGTGCATGAAATTCATCAGCCGCTCGGCTTCCAGCTTTTCGGAGATGGAGGTGAAGCCGGCCAGATCCGAAAAGAAGATTGACAGCTCCTGCTTGTCGCCTCCAATGGTCACCTCCTGGGGGCCGGACAGCAGCTTTTCCACCAGTTGGGGCGAGATGTAGTGCTGAAAGGTGTTTTTCAGAAAACGGGACTGGCGCTGCTCGGTCAGGTGGATGATCACCTCGCAGACCATGAAGATAATGGACACCGCCACCACCGGATAGGCGATGGGCAGCATCAGGCTATGGCTCAGGAAGGCATAAACCGACGCCCCCGCCCAGGCCAGCATCCCCACCGGCAGAGTTCCGAGGCCCAGCACCGGCCGGGAGAACAGAAAGATCGCGGCCATGGCCAGGAAAAAGCCGAACAGCAGGCCCATCTTATGCAAACCGTTGGGAAAATAGATGAAATCCCCCGTGAGCAGCATGCTCAGGGTGATGGCCTGAAGCTCCACGCCAAAGGTGGTCCGGTATCCGTTTTTCTCCGTGCTGAAGGGGGTGAGAAAAACGTCCCCGAGATCCTCGATGGCCGATCCGATCAGCACGATGCGATCCTTGAAGAACTTTTCCGGAATGTGCCGAACCCAGTCAGCCGAATAGACCTGAAAATTGGCCTCCTTTTCGCCCTTGCGGCTGGGGGGCCCTGGGAAATTCATCAGCATCCAGGGCTCCTCCCGATTCAGGCCCAGCCGGGGCGGGATCTGAAAATCCCGGCCCGCGTAAAGCTTGTACGCCGTGGCGGCGAAGGCATTTTGCCGGGCATAGGGATAGATGTTGGACCAGCGATGAAAATCGTCCCCCTCCGACTTGGAAACGGAATAGCCCTGGTGGGCCAGCTTTTCAAAGCGCGGCAGCACGAATTCCCCGTTCTGGTCCGCCGGGGTGGTCGCGTCGGGCGCCAGTTCCGATTTCAGATCCGTCACCAGCACCACTCGATCGCCGGTCCGGCGCAGCGCCTCCTCCAGCGCCTCGTCTACCCCGGGGTCGTGGGCATAGGGGCGGTCCAGCAGGATATCCACGCCGATCACCGCCGCGCCCTTGTCATAAAGCTGATGGAGCAGCTCGGCCACCAGCTTCCGGGGGGTGGGGGAGCGATAGCCGTATTTCATGGCCGCCTCGTTGGTGATGAATACCAGCGAGATGGGCATGTCCCGCGTGTAGGGCCTTGGCCCCCGGATCAGAAACCGGTAGTCGATGGACCGGTTCTCCACCCTCTTCAGCATCTCCTCGCCCAGATCCGAGGACGAAGGCAACGAGAAGGTCAGGGCGATGACGATGCCCACGAACAGCTTGCCCAGGGGGGACAGCCGATTGGCAAAGAGGTGATCGAGCCGGAATCTGGTCTTGTTCATCCTTTGGTCTCCCCTTGTGTCTCCCCTTGTGTCTCCCCTTGTGTCTTTCTTCGTGTCTCCTTTTGTGTCTCTATTTGTGTCTCTATTTGTGTTTTTCTTGGTGTCTCTATTTGTGTCTCCAATAGCGTCTCCCCTTGCGTCTTTAATGGCATATTATCCGCGCGGCCCTTTTAAAGCGCTCCCGCATCCTCCGCGCCAGCGGTTCAGGAGGCCGTCAAAGTATCACTAAAGGAGGTTCCCGCGAATGTCAAGCCCAGGGCGCCAATAAATCCCCTTGATGGCGGCCGCCACTTGGGCTATAGCCTTGAAAGGGATTCCAACGAATCGACTACTTTCCCTACCGGGAGCTGGGGGTGGCCTTGTATAGCCAGGGGCGGAGCGCCGAAGCCATCGCGGCCCTGACCACCTCCATTGAAAGGGAAAGCTCGGCCCGGGCCGAGTTCTACCTGGATCGGGCCCGGGATGCCCGCATCCGGGCGGATCGGTCGGATCGGGAGCCGCCGGTCATTTCGCCCGCCTTCTGAAACTGCCCCCGGACGCCCGGCCCAGGGAGGGGCTGAAGCTGGTGACAAAGTGACAGCCGGGCCTTGTTCCGCCCGGCTGTTTAGCGCGTTCCCGCTATTCATGGCATTTTTGATTTTATATATAAGTTTAAAGCATAATCTAATA
>JAABTE010000187.1 GCA_011390035.1 Desulfobacteraceae bacterium
CTGTCTGCAACCCCCCGGTCTTTTGGAAATTATTGGCCTTTTGCAAGTCGTTGGTCTTTTGCAAATTATTGGTCTTTTGCAAGTCGTTGGCCTTTTGCAAACCGTTGGTCTTTTAAAATCAATTGCCTCTGGCATACGCGGCGGGTGTCCCTTACTCGTCATACATTCTGTAGGTTCTGAACCCGTAAGAGAGCCCTTCCGGCGCATAGGTCACCGTCACGTCGATGCGCTTGAGCCGCTCGGCCGTTTCTCCCAGAAACTCCGATTCGACATCCGCGACCTCGGCGGACCAGACGTAGCCGGCGAAGCCCTCGCCGAAATCGCCGCCGGCGCCGCCCAGCTCGCTGGCCGGCTTGAGAATCAGCTCCGACACCGCCTCCCGGGCCAGAAAGGGCGCGGAGGCGTAAAACCGGGCCGTGCCGCTCATGGAGATGGTCTGGGCGTGCAGCTTGAACACCGCAACCAGCACGATGCCCATGATGGCCACGGCCACCATCACCTCCAGCAGGGTGAAGCCCGCCTTTTCCGTCCTCGCTTTTTCCTTATTCACCCTCTCGGTCTTCACCGTTTAAACCTTCACCCTTTTAATCTTCACCCTTTTTTAATCTTCAATGGACACATAGGATTCAAATCGCTTGACCCGGGGCAGAAAGGACTCGATGAGAAAGGAGATCTCCTCGCCGTCCTCGTCTTCCATGTGGATCATGGCCTTGTCCGAATAGCCCTGGGGATAAAAGCGGATGACCGCCTCGCCCAGCGCCACCCGGCCCGTCTCGGAGAACTCAACGTCGGTGATCCGCAGGCCCGAGGGCATGGGCTGGGTCTTTTCCATGGCGGCGGCAAGGGTCTCGGCGTCCATCCCCTCGTGGGTGACCCACATCTGGCCCGTGTCCAGGCCGATGTGCAGGGCGAAGGTCTTTTTCTCCCGCATGGCCTGCTCTTTTAAGCCCGACACCTTGAGCATGATCCAGCGGGACACCCTGTTCGTCTGGTCAAACACCATGGAGCCCTGGAAACGGGGCATGGTGAAGACCAGCGCCAGGCTGATCAGGGAGATCACCACCACAAGCTCGATCAGGGTGAAGCCCTTGCTGTCGCCGGCGCTATTCAATCTCCCAACTGTTGATGTCGGCGTTCTTTCCCTCGCCGCCGGGCACGCCGTCGGCGCCGTAGGAGGTGATGTCGTAATCGCCGTGAACGCCGGGGCTCAGATAGACGTACTCATTGTCCCACGGGTCCGACGGCACCCTTCCTTTTTCAAGATAGCCGCCCTCCTTCCAGTTCTTCGGGGCGTTGCCCGACTGGGGAGGCTCCACCAGGGCCTGGATGCCCTGCTCGGTGGTGGGGTAGTTGCCGTTGTGCAGCTTGTACATCTTAAGGGCCGTTTCAAGCGCCGTGATATCGACCCTGGCTTTGGCCTGTTTGGCCTCGTCCGGGGTATCCATGATATTGGGCACGATCATGGTGGCCAGAATCCCGAGGATCACGATGACCACCATCAGCTCGATCAGGGTGAAGCCGTCCGGGCTTCGGACCGGCTTTAAAATCCGGTCCATTTTTTTCAACCGGTCCATTTTTTTCAACCAGTCCATTTTTTTCAATAGGTTAAGCCTTTTCATTCATATCCTCCGATAGGTGCTTCTCTTGCCATAACGATCTAATCAGGGTCCGGTTACACGCGGCGGGGGGGCGGGGCCTGGAAATTATCGGATCAACTGGTTCATCTCGAAGATGGGCAGGCAGATGGACAGCACGATAAAGCCCACCACCACGCCCATGAACAGGATCATGAGGGGCTCGAGCAGCGAGGTCATGCTCATGATGGAGGACTCCACCTCCCCCTCGTACACGTCGGCGATCTTGTAAAGCATCTTTTCCAGCTCGCCGCTTTGCTCGCCCACCTGGATCATCTGGATGGAAAGGGGCGGAAACACGTCCGCCTGGGAGAGGGACTTGGCCAGCGCCTGGCCCTTTCCCACCTCCTTTGCGGCGGTCTCCACCGCGTCGGCCAGAATCACGTTGCCCACGATGTTCTTGACTATCTCCATGGCCGACAGCAGGGAAACGCCGTTTTCCAGCAGCGAGCCAAGGGTTCTGGAAAAGCGGGCCACGGCCATCTTCCGGGCAAGGGGCCCCAATATGGGCAGGCGCAGGGCCAGGCTGTCCATTTTATGGCGGCCGCCGGCGGTGCGCTTGAAGGCGGTCAGGGCCACAGCCATGGCCACCAGAGCCAGGAACAGCGCCCACCACCAGGTCTTGAAAATCCCGCTGAGTGCGATCAGGAACCGGGTGGGCGCGGGCAGCACCTGGTTCATGTCCATGAAGATGGCAGAGATGCTCGGAACGATGAAGGTGAGCAGCAGAAAGAGTACCACGATGCCGATGAAGGTCATCAGGATGGGGTAGGCCAGGGCCGACCGGATGCGGTTTTTCAGGGCCTGCTGCTTTTCGGCGATGTCCGCCAGGCGGTCCAGCACGATCTCCAGGGTGCCGGAGGTCTCCCCGGCGGCCACCATATTGATGTAAACGGGCGAAAACACACCCTGATACAGCGCCAGTGACTTGGCGAAGGTGTTGCCCTCCACGATGGATTCCTTGATCTGGGCCAGGCACTTTTTAAACCCCGGGGACCGGGTGTGCGGAATGAGCGAGTCGAAGGCCGGCACCAGGGCGAACCCCGCTCCCACCAGCGTTGAGAGCTGCCGGGTCATCATGGCCACCTCCGATGGCCGGATTCGCTGAAGGGGCGTCCACCCGGTCCACGACCGTCCATCCTTTCTGGCCCCCGCCTTATGGCTCTCCTTGAGGGTGACCGGATAGATCCGGGAGGTTCTCAGCTTCTGACGGGCCGCGGGCGAGCTTTCCGCGTCAATGATGCCCGCCACCGTCTTTCCCCTTAGGTCCAGCGCAGTATATTCGTAAACCGGCATAATGATTTTCTCTTGGGCGCCGAAGCGCCCCCTTATTATAGTGTTTCCGTCTGTTGATGACGGTGGAATTCGGTTTTGGCCTGGGGGTTTTGCCTCATCATAATATGGCCTTTGTTCGCCTGTGCCGGAAACCCGCCGAACAGGCGGCGAGTTTCCAACAGTGCTATATTATAATGATCCGCATGGATTTTGCAAGCGCGGATGCCGCTGTCGGACATCCGGGCGGCCGGCGCCTTTGATAGGCTGTATCGAAAAATCGGCGTCGGCGTCAATTCAAAACCACGCGCTCAGCGGGAAAAGCACGGGCGCCTGAAAGAAAGAGAGCATGAAATGGGGTGCGGCCGCCGCAGGAATGGGGCGTATCCCCCATTTTCAATCGGAAGAGGATGCGACACAGTGTAAAAGAAAAGGATCAGGAGGAGATATCTAAATGAAAATATCTATGTTCACAAATACTTATCTTCCACATGTGGGGGGCGTGGCCCGATCGGTGGACAGCTTTGCCACAGACCTTCGCGCCCGGGGACATCAGGTGCTTGTGGTGGCGCCCACCTACCCGGAGGCGGATGGGTCGGATGATCCGCCGGACGAGGTGCTGCGCGTGCCCGCTATCCAGAATTTCAACGGCAGCGATTTTTCCGTGAGCATCCCCACGCCGTTTATCATTGACGAGAGGCTCGATGTCTTCGAACCCGATGTGATCCACAGCCACCATCCCTTCCTGCTGGGAGACGCGGCCATGCGGGCGGCCCGGCATCGCCGGCTGCCGCTGATCTTCACCCATCACACCCTTTACGAGCGCTACACCCATTATGTCTCCTCCGATTCGGATGCCATGAAGCGCTTTGCCATCCGCCTGTCAACGGAATACGCCAACCTCTGCGCCCGGGTGGTGGCGCCCAGCGAATCGGTGGCCCGACTCCTTGAAAAGCGCGGAGTGGACCAGCCCATGGTGGTGATCCCCACCGGCGTGGATACCCGCTTTTTCGCCGGCGGCGATGGAAAGCGATTCCGCAAGGCAAACAACATCCCCGCCGGGGCGAGCCTGATCGGCCACCTGGGCCGCCTGGCGCAGGAGAAGAATCTGGATTACCTGGCAGAGGCGGTGGCCCAGGCCATGGAAAAGGACGAGGGCGCCTGGTTTCTCGTTGTGGGCGCGGGGCCCAGCGAGGAGGGCATCCGGCGGAAATTCGAGGATCGGGGCCTTGACGGGCGGCTGGCGCTGGCGGGCAAGCGGACGGGCGAGGATCTGGCGGATGCCTACGCGGCCATGGATCTGTTCGTTTTCTCATCGCTGTCGGAAACCCAGGGGATGGTGCTCACCGAGGCCATGGCCGCCGGCCGGCCGGTGATCGCGCTGGACGCTTCCGGCGCCCGCGAGGTGGTGGAAGACGGCGTCAACGGCCGCCTTCTGCCGAGGGATGCGCCCGCGGAAGACTTCGCCCTGGCCATTAACCACTTTTTCCAGACCCCGGAGGCGGCCGATGCCTGGCGGGCGGCCAGCGTCAGGACGGCGGCCGATTTTTCAAGATCGGCGTGCGCCGACCGTCTGGAGCGGACCTATTCAGATGCCGTGTCCGAATCCCGGCGGGACCGGGAAAACATCGTCACCGATCGCTGGGATGATCTGCTTGTCAGCATCAAGGCGGAATGGGACCTGCTGGCGGAAAAGGCGTCGGCCGTGTCCGACATGGTGTGGGAGCCGGAAGGGGACCGGGAGGCGACCCTTGATTAGCCGCATCGAAAGCTTTTTCAGGCGGATGCGAAAGCGGTTGAGCCGAAGCGAATGGATCGTCCGGCTTTTCGGCCTGCCCTGCGACAGCGCCGACGCCATCCGTTCCGGCGTGGTGATGATCCAGGTGGACGGTCTTGCCATGAGCCAGTTGGAAAAAGCCATCGCAAGGGGGAAGATGCCGTTCCTTGCGGATCTGATCCGGCGCCAGGGCCACGCCCTTCGGCCCTTCTATTCCGGTCTGCCCTCCACCACGCCGGCGGTGCAGGCGGAAATCTTCTACGGCGAAAAAACGGCCATTCCGGCCTTCTCCTTCCTGGACCGCGCCGCAAAACGGCGCCATGTGATGTTCGATGCCGATTCCGCGGATTATGTGGTGGACTGGATTCGGCAAAAACAGCTCAGGCAAAAAGGGCGGGACCCAGGGTTCGGGGACGCGGAGCCGGAGGGCTTCGGGCTGCTGTCCGGCGGCACCGCCTATGGGGATATCTACACCGGAGGCTCCGAGGAGGCCCGATACTGCATCCAGAACCTGTCGCTGGAGTCGATTATCCAGTCCGCCTCTCTCATCAAACTGCTGCTGCTTCTGACGATCTATCTGCCAAAGATCGTCCGGGTCTTGC
>JAABTE010000188.1 GCA_011390035.1 Desulfobacteraceae bacterium
GCCACCTCCGCCTGGGCGCTTTTCAAGCTTTCGCCCGACGCCTATCAACAGCACGCCAGGACCCTTCTGGGCGATTCCAGCCCCCTGGTGTCCCGAACCCTGGAGCAACTGGCGTCCGAATCGCGCCAACTCGAAGGAGAAGCAGACCGCCATGCGGCTAACCATTGAAAAAGTGATCATCTTAAAGGCCGTGGAGATCTTCTCGGCCACGCCGGAAGAAGACCTTATCGAGCTGGCCTCCATCGTGGAGGAGATCGATGTGAAAAAGGACACTCATGTCTTCGTCAAGGGCGACATCGGCACCTCCATGTACATCATAGTGGAAGGCCAGATGCGGGTCCACGACGGCGACCGGGAGATCGCCACGCTGGGCAAGAACCAGGTCTTCGGCGAGCTGGCCGCCCTGGACCCGGAGCCCCGAATGGCCAGCGTGACGGCCCTTGAGGACTGTCAGCTCTTCCGGCTCGACCAGGGCCCCCTGTACGACCTGATGGCCGAACACATCGAGGTGGTACGCGGCATCACCCGGGTGCTGTGCCAGCGGCTCCGGCGCAAGTAGCCCGGCGCCGCCGACGGCGAAGCAGCTTTTCCCCGCCGGATCAACTCATGCCCGCCCCATTGCCATGCCCGATGCCGACGATCAGATAAAGGATGAACCGTGTTTCCGTCAAATAATCCCGCCAAATTGAGAAGGCATGATATGGCTGCCCTGGTGCTGGCCATGGCGGCGCTGATGACGCTGGCCGGCTTCTTTGGACCCGCCGCCGCCAGGGATTTGCGCCTGGCCCCCCTTTCCATTGCCGCCGATGCCCTGTCATCCGCCGCCGATGTCATGGCCGTGTACCGGCAATGCGCGGTCCTGCTGGAGGACGGGGCGCCGCTGCCCATGGCGGCGGCCGTTTCGCTGGTGGCGCCGGGCCGGGCGCGGGAGAGCGGGGCCGGCCTGGCCCTGGAGGTGACCGAGGACGGCCGGGTGCGCCTGACCCCGGCGGCCGATGGCGCGGGCGGGACCGTCTTCACGGCTTCCGGGGCGGGCGAGCGCGGTTTTGATCCGGATGGCGAGGTGGGGCGGCTTCTGGCGGTGTTCGGCCTGAAAAAGCTGCGGATCCTCGATCTTTCCGCCGCGTTTGTTGAACAGATTGGGAGCCTGAGCCGACGGCGCTATTTTCAGGGGGACATCCCCCTCGAGGACCTGTTGGACGCAAAGGAGTGGATGGCGCGTCTGGCCAATCGGCGGGATGGGCTGGAAAAGCGGCTGGCAGCGTATCGGGGGCCGGATCCGGAGGCTCTGGCGGGGAGGCGGTTTCCGGCCCTGGATCTGAAAATGGGGGAATTAATTCGGGCGGCCGCCGCCGGGCAGGACGCGGAAGGGGCCCAAGGGATGGAGGATTCGGGCGCGGAAGGCGATGCGTGGGCGCTGGGCTCTGTGGGCTCGCCGGCGGCCGTTCACTGGCGGCTTTCGGCGGCCTACGATGCGCACAAGGAGACCCTTGATGATGTGATTCGGCAGGTCTATGAGCGGGAACGGCTTCGGGAGCGGTTGCGCCGAATGGCGGTGGGGGTGGATTTTCCAGTGGAGGCGGAGGATGGAAAGCATCCGGCGGCAGATGCGGATGAGAAGGGCGCCGAGGCGCTTTCCGCGGCCCTTCTGCTCAGGGATCTGCTGGCGGCGGAATATGCGCTGCTGGATGCCATGGAAGCATGTTATCTGGGGGTGGTCCGGATTCGGGAAATGGCCGGGGTGAGCGATTTCGGCGCCTATGTCGCGGCCGCGCCCATCGCGCCGGAAGGGGCCCGCCGGGTCCGGGCGGGACGGCGCGCCCTGGTGATCCGTGCGGCCGATTTCAACCGGCGCGACACTGCCTACCTGGTTCGGCTGATGGTGGTCAAGAACATCGAGGAGGCCATCTTTCCCGCGGAGGGGGAGGGGCTCGATCCGGAAAAGCGGGAGGCGTTTGTCCGGCTGGCGGCGGCGGCCGGTATCCGGGATTACCCCATGAGCGTGGCGGCGCTATGGGCATCGGAGGTCGGAGGAGAGGGAGCATCGGAGGCTGGAGGAGAGGATCTGGGGGCATCGGAGGCCGGAGGAGAGGATCGGGCCATCCGGCTGTCATGCCGCGATTTTTCCGACGAGGCGGCGCTCGAGGCGCGTATCGACGCTTTGGCGCTGGAATCGGGCGTTCATCGATTCATCATAGATGATTTGAGTGGATACGAGGCGCTGATAACCGGAGCCCCGCCCGATGGCGCTCCGCCCGATGGCGCTCCGCCCGATGGCGGCGCGTCCCGGAGCGGATGATGCGGCTTCGCAATCCGGACCCGTTGAAAATCCCAAGGGAAATGGCGCTTGAGGGGCATGACGGGGCAGGTGTTCCAGGGGGCGGAAGGCGCCGGGTCCTGCTTTTTGCGGCCGTGATTCTTTTGGCCATGGCGGGGGGCGGGCTGTTCTACCGCTTCCGGCCCCAGCCGCCTGCGGAGGGCATGGGGATTGTCGCCTGTCCCACCGTGTGGGTGAGGGCCGAATCGGACCTGATGATCGGCCGGGTGACCGCCGGCGTGGGAGATGGCGTGGAAAAGGGTGCGCCCCTGTTTTTCGCCCGCCCCATCCTGGATGGTTTTGGCTCCGCCGGCCCCGTCGGCTCAATTGAATCTCAGGCCCGAGAAAACGAGGGCGCGGGAATGAATGGCGCCATATCCGCCCCGGCTCCGGCTCCGGATTCGGATTCGGCGGCGGCCGAGCGTGCGGCGTTTCTGGAAAACGAGTTGAGTCGGCAACGGGAGCGCCGGCGGATGCTTCAGGAACGGCGGGATCGGGCCTTCCTGGAAACAGAGCGCCTGACGCGGCTGGTGGCCCTGGAGGCGTCGTCTCGAAAGCGCCTGGCGGAACAACGGGAGCGCCTGAACACGCTTGTTCGGGAGATTGCGGCTTTGTCGAAAGAGATATCGGCAACGGATCGCGACCTGAAAAACGCCCGCGCCGCAATGCCAAAGCTGATCCCGCCGCCGCCGCCGACAATCGCCGGAGAGACGCATCCATCCCATCCCTCAGTCAACTTGACAGATGCCGCCACCGAAAAAGCGATTCCCGCGGAAGTGGGCGAGATCGAGCCCGCCCATCCCTCGGCGGATCCCGCGAGCGCGGCGGCTGGAATCCCAATTCTGGAGGACGCCGTTACCGCCCCCGTGGCCGGCCGGGTGCTTCGGCTCGATGTTCGAGAGGGCGGCGTGGCCCTGCGGGGAGAGCCCCTTGCGGAAATAGCGGATCGGGCCGGGGTTGGCATCATCGGCTACTTTCCCCGGCGGAGCGCGGCGGGCCTGGCGGCGGGCGCCCGGGTGCGGATCATCTTTCCGGACGGAACGGAGGGCGCCGGCCGCGTCACCGGCATTGTCGGCGGCCCCGGCCCCGGCCCCGCTCGGCCGGTGCCGGGCGTGGTCGTCGAATCCCCTGCTGCTCCGGAAGGCCGCCATCTGACGGCCCGCATCGCCCCGCCCGCCGGGGAGGCGGACCGCTGGATGGCATATGGCAATCTATCCGTGTCTTTACGGCTTCTGGAGGAATGAGTTATGACCTGTTTCACCCTCACCGTCGATGTGCCTCGGGACCGGGCTGACGACCCCTTCGGCGCCATCGCGGCCCCGGCGGCCCTGCGGGCTCACAAGGCTGTCTGCGTCAAATTCAGCGGCGATCCGGACCCCGGCGGCCGCCAGGGCATGGCGATGCTCGATCTGCTTCGATGGCTCCGGCGGCATCCGGACCCTTGCATTTCGCTCAAACCCCTGTTCGTCATCATCGAGCCGGGGGCCCAAATCGGCTCCTATGCCGAGGCGATAACGGACGGCGTGGCGCGGGGTGAATCCCCCGAGGCCGTCTGTCAGCGCCATGGCGACCTGATCCAAGCCATCAGCGCCCGAATGCAGACGCTCCGGATCCCGGAGGCTCCGATCGCTCATAATGCCGCAATCGCCCATGACGCCACCGCCGCCCAGGGCGGTCCTATCCCCCAGCATGGCCCGGCCATCCAGGACGCTCCAATTAGCAATGACACTTCTCCCGAGAGATGGACATTGCGCTATCTGTTTACCCGAAAGATCTCCTTAAAGCCCATCCCATGGCCGGCCTCGCATCTTGGCTACATCTATCCCCTGGCCGACCTGCATTTTCCCGGAAACGGCGCCGCCCAGTTTGACCTGATCGCCTCCATGGCGGATCGGCTCCTGATCCGCGGCGTCTTCCAGGACAAGATCCACCGATGCCCGGACTGCGGCAGCGGCTTTCTCAACTTTCGGGAAATCTGCGAAACCTGCCGCTCGCCGAATCTGGCCACCGAGGAGCTGATTCGACATCTGGCCTGCGGCCATGTGGCGCCGGCCTCCGCCTGGGCCTCGGAAAGGGGCCGGATTTGCCCCGGCTGCGGCAAGCCTCCGGGCCGGGCCGGCCGCGACCATGACCGGCCGGGGGCGATCCACGCCTGCCGCGCCTGCGGCCATGCCGCCCGCGATACCCGCGTGGACGTTATCTGCCTCAAATGCGGCCGCGCCGGCGGCCCGGAAGACCTGACCCGTCACATCCTCAAGGCATATACCATCACCGGCGCCGGCGACCGCGAGGCCCGATCGACCCGCGCTGACCGCCCCGCCTTTCCCGGCCCCGATCAAAAAACCGGTGGCAGCATTCTTGCCGACGCGCCCTTCCGATTCCTGCTGGCCATGGAGGCCGAGCGCATCCGCCGGTACGGCGTCTCCGATAGTGCCCTTGGCGTGCTGCATCTTGAGGATTTTTCCCTCCGCAACCTCCGCGGCGATGCGCCCATCGACGCCGTCATGGCCGAAATTGCCGAGGCCGCCGCCCGCGTCACGCGCTTTTGCGATCTCATCTGCCACGCGGTTCCCGACCGACTGATGTTTCTGTTGACAGATACCCCGCCGGAACGCGCCCAACTGGTTCTCAAGCGACTCGAAAGGCTGGCCACGGACCATCTGCGGGATCGGTGGGAGGCGGAGGGGGTGTTTCGGACCGCGTGCTTTTCGCTGGCCGACAATGTGGATGGTGCGGAGTTGTTTTTGGAGGCTGCGGGGTTGGAATAGCAATTTGGAAGGAGCTGAGACATTGGAGCGTGAAGAAAAAGCCTGCTATCCTGTTCCAGTGCATCCGGAAGGCTTTAATCCAAGCTGTGTCCTTCCCTATGGGTTGGAAATAGAGCATATTCGTCGATCAATGGACGATTTTATTCAATTTATCGGTTTTATCAATCAACAGTTTCACGCCAAGAGGATGCCCC
>JAABTE010000189.1 GCA_011390035.1 Desulfobacteraceae bacterium
CGAAAATACTTCGCCAACATCCTGTTGCCGTACGCCCCGCTGATCCTCAAGCTGGTGGACCAGGTGACCGAGATGAGCCTGGCCATCGACATGATCTGCCCGGACCACGGCATCATCTGGCGGAAAGACCCGGCCAAAATCATCAACGCCTATATTAAATGGTCCCGCCAGGAGGAGCTGGAGAACCGAGCCGTGATCGTCTATGATACCATGTGGCACAGCACCCAGGCCATGGCCGAGGCCATCGCCGAGGGGGTGGCCGCCGCGGGCGCCGGCTTCCGGCCCATGAAGCTGCGCGAGTGGCACCGCAGCGACGTGATGGACGCCCTGATGGAGGCAAAGGCCGTGGTGGTGGGCTCCCCCACGCTCAATAATGGCCTCTTTCCCACGGTGGCCGATTTTCTCTGCTATTTAAAGGGCCTAAAGCCGGCAAACCGCATCGGTGCCGCCTTCGGCTCCTACGGCTGGAGCGGCGAGTCGCCGAAGCTGGTGGCCCAGGCCCTTTCGGACATGAAGTTTAAAATGGTGGAAGATCCCCTGCGGGTCCAGTACGTGCCCATGGAGCGGGAGATCGAGCAGTGCGTCAACCTGGGCAGGGCCGTTGGCCGGGCCATCCTGGAGGGATGACGGAAAAGGAGGGTGGCCCAGTGCCCAGGCCGCTGATCATGCCGATGTCCAGGCCGGTGCCCAGGCCGGTGCATAGGCTGGCGCCCAGGCCCCTGATCGATCTTTCGGACTGCGTCCGCTGCGAGGTGTGCGTGGATGTGAGCCCGTCCGTTTTCTATGTGAACGAGGCCGGCACCATCTCGGTGGCGGAACGGGATGAATACCCCGGCGAAGAGGTGGCCGAGGCCATCCGAAGCTGTCCGAAGGATTGTATTTACCTTGAGGAATAAAACCCGGAAAGAGAGCGCCCGATGACGGAAACCATCCGATGACGGAAACCGCCCGATGACGGAAACCGCCCGATGAGGGAAACCGCAGGCAAACGCGACCGCGTGGGCGGCCGGGCGCTCGCCCGCTGGATGGCCGGGCTGTTGCGGCCGCCGGCGGCGGATCTGGACGCGGCGCTGGCCGAAATCCGGCGCCATCCGTCCCGGCGGACGATCAATCCCCTTTTTTCCTTTTTTTACTCCGGCGACCGATGGCTCCGATGGCGGTCCATCGCCGCCATGGGGGCGGTGGTGGCCGATCTGGCCGAGGCCGAGCCGGAATCGGCCCGGGTGGCGATGCGCCGGCTGATGTGGAACCTGAATGACGAATCCGGCGGCATCGGCTGGGGATCGCCCGAGGCCATGGGCGAGATCATGGCCAGGTCGGCGCCCATGGCCGGCGAATACAACCGGATTCTCGTTTCCTATGTCCGGGAGGACGGCAACTTCCTGGAACACCCGATGCTTCAGCGGGGCGCCTTGTGGGGCCTGGGCCGCCTGGCCCGCGCCCGCCCCGAGCGCGTGGCCGGCGCCGCCGCGCATCTTGCCCCCTTTTTGGCCTCCGATGATCCGGCCCACAGGGGCCTGGCCCTGTGGGCCGCCGGCGGCATGGATGCTTCCGCCATAAAATCCTTGATTCAACCGCTTGCCGATGATAAGGCAATAGTGGAGATATACTTGCCGGACCGGTTTGCCACCCTCGTGGTGGGCGAGCTGGCCAAGGCGGCCCTGGGCTGAAACCCGGGCCGCGAGCCGGGCTTTCGGCCCCCCGGCCCGGCCCCTTAAACCCAAATGGAGCGGAACCTTAAAGGAGCGCCCCCATGAACCCTGCCCATCTGATTCCCTCGCCCGACCCCATCCCCGTGCCCTGGGGGTGGTTCAAGGCGCTGCTGATCCTGGTCTTTGTCATTCATCTGCTGCTGATGAACGTCATGGTGGGCGGCAGCCTCATCGCCCTGTACCGCCATTTCCGGCGGAAGGCCTGGGCCCCCGATCTCACATACGGAACCGCGGATGCCCCCGAGCGCGGCCTGGAAAAGCGGATCGCAACCCATCTTACCGTTGTGATTGCCCTTGCCATCAACTTCGGCGTGGCCGCCCTGCTGTTTCTCCAGACGCTTTACGGCGGGTTTTTCTATGTCAGCTCACAGCTTATCGCCGTGTACTGGCTCGGTGCGCTTGTGCTGGTCACCGCCGCATATTACGGGGCCTACATTTATAAATTCAAGTTCGATGAGCTGGGCGAGCGGCGCGGCCTGGTGATCGGCGGGGCGGCCCTCTGCTTTCTGATCATCGGCTTCATCTTTGCCAACAACATGAGCCTCATGCTGCGGCCCGAGGCGTGGACCGCCTATTTCGACAACCCCGAGGGCACCCTGCTCAACCTGTCGGACCCGACCCTGATTCCCCGGTATCTTCATTTCATGGTCTCGTCGGTGGCCGTGGGCGGCCTTTTCATCGCCATCCTGGGGGCGCTGGACGAGCGGCGCACCGCCCGGCGCTCGCCGACGGTGGATCTGGGGCTGCGCTTTTTCATTTACGCCACCCTGGTTCAGATCGTCATCGGCTTCTGGTTCCAGATGGCCCTGCCGCGCCACGTCCTGCTGCTTTTCATGGGCGGGGCGGGCCTTCATACCGGTGTTTTCCTGATCTCCCTGGCCCTTGTGACGATCACCCTGGCGCTGGCCATCAACCGCAGGGTGTGGGCAACCGCCGCCGGGACGGTGTCGGTGGTCCTGCTGATGGCGGTGATGCGGGATCTGGTCCGGGACGCTTATCTGGCGCCCCACTTCACCCTCTCCAGCATTCCGGTCACGGGCGGATACGGGCAGTTGATCCTGTTTCTGGTCGCCCTGACTGCCGGCGCGGTGGCCATCGCCTACGTGCTTCGACTGGGGTTGACGGCAACCGGCGGGCAGCGCCCTTCGGTCTGATCAAAAAACTCCGGGGGCTCCATGCCCCGCTTTTGTCACTCCGGGGCCGTCATGCCGGGGCCATTATATTGGGGCCATTATATCGGGGCCATCATGGCCAGCGCCGTTTTCCGGGCCCCCCTCCGGGTCGATCACCCGAATCATCTCCCGAACATCCGCGTGAATATGGTCGATCGCTTCGGCCTGGCGCGCCGAGTTGGCGGCGATGGCCCGCATCGATTCGGCCGCCTCGGCCATTCGCCGGGCCGCGGTCTCGAAGGCGGCCTGGGTCGATTCGGCCCGATCCGCGCCGTCCTTTATCTGTTGGAACGCCCCCCGTATGATCTGCTCGCTGCGCCGGGCCGCCGCCGACGCCTGGATCGCAAGGGATCGCACCGCTTCGGCCACCACAGCGAACCCGACCCCCGCCTCGCCGGCCCGGGCGGCCTCGATGGAGGCGTTGAGCGACAGGAGCCGCGTCTGAAAGGCCACCGAATCGATGGTGCCGATGATCTTGAAGGTCTCCTCGGCATCCCCGGCCATGTCGGCCATCAGGGCGTTGAGAGCCGCCATGGCGCTCAGGGCCGCCGCCACCCGCTCTCCCGTCTCCCGCGTCATGCCGTCGGCCTGTTTTGCGGCGGCGGCGTTGGCCGCGATCATCTCCGACAGGTCCGACAGTCGCGCCTCGGAAAGCCGCGCCGCACGTTCCCGCGCCAGTTCCACCATGCCGGTCATCCGCCGGCGGATCCGGTCGATGTGTTCCGCGTGGCGGCGCTGCTCCCGCATGGCGGCGTCCCGGTCCGCCAGGGCCTGTTTCTGCCACTCGAAGGCATGCTGGATTCCCCGCTCGGCGAAATAGGTGGAAACGGCCAGCGCCAGCAGCGGCCCCAGGGCGTTGGCGATCTGCACCTGAAGCGCCTGCTCCGGGGTGAAGGTCACCGGCGGAAGGGGGGCGCCGGTGACCTTTATGTAAAAAAAGGCCAGAAACTCCACCACCATGAAGCCGCTCCAGAAAAGGGTGCTGCCGATGCCCACGAAGGTGGCCGCCAGCACCGGAACGACAAGGTTCCAGGCCAGGGCGCTGGAGTCGATGCCGCCCGTGTAGTAGGACAAAAGGAAAAAGTGCCATCCCAAAGCGCAGAAGGCCACGTTGCCCATCAGCGGCAGGGAGCCCGTGTGGCGCAGGATCATGGGGATCAGAAAGACGATGATCGCCACCACCGTGATGCTGGCCGCCAGGATCTGGTTGCCCATGGCCAGCCATTTGATGAGGTTGGGGATGAAAAAAAGGGGCGAGATCAAGGCGAAAACGGTCAGTTGCCGGGCCCGGCGGTGAGAGTCGAGCTCCTGTTGAAGGGACCGGGGGATGAACCAGTCCAACAGATCGAGGGTCTTCATGGGGGGGCTCCTGAGATTGGGTTTTCAGGCGGTGGCGACGGTGTTCGCGTGGCGGATGTAGCGATCGAGCTTGTTCCGCTCCGAAGCGGAAATATCATGGAAGAAGACGGCCACCTGGTGACGGGCGCCGTCCGGCTCCGGCTCGCAGCGCACCACGATCCCCTCGCATTCCACATAGATGACCGCCTCGGCGTCCGCGCCGCGGATGAGGGCAAGCACCACCTGAAGCCGCGTCATCTCCGGAATGGGCCGGTCCACCCGGCAGTTGACGCCGGAGCAGCTCAAATCCAGGGTCTGGGCAGACAGGACATCCTGCCCAACGGCGATACGGAAGGGAAGCCGCCTTTCGATGCGCGGATAGCCGCGACGATCGCTTACAGTTTTTCTCGTGTCCATGTCGAGTTCATGATTAATCCATTGACGCGGCGCTGTCAACCGGGAATCGATTCCCAGGGAAACACCATGGCCGACATCAGCCCCCGGCAGTCTTTGGCCACGGCCACCGTTTCGGCCCGCAGAACATTGAGCAGGGCCAGATCAAGGCCGGCGGCGGCCAGCCAGGCGCAGAAAAGCCCGATGCCCGCCGCCAGCAGCATCAGAGCGCAGGCTCGCTGGATATCCTCCGGGGCGGCCTCGCCAAACTCCTCGCCGATGAAAGGCTTATCAACGATGCGGCCGTGATACCGGCTCGGCCCGCCCAGCCGGACGCCCAGGGCCCCGGCGAATGCCGCCTCGGGAAAACCCGCGTTGGGGCTGGCGTGGCGGCGCCCCTGGGCCAGGGCGACGCCCAGGGTTCGGCGGCCGTCCAGACCCAGCAGGGCCGCGGCCGCCGCGATGATGGGCGCCGACAGACGCGCGGGGATGAAGTTGGCGGCATCGTCCAGCCGGGCCGCGAACCGTCCGAACTCGATATAGGCGTCGTTCTTATAGCCGATCATGGAATCGAGGGTGTTGACCATCTTGTAGGCCATGGCCAGGGGTGCGCCGCCGATGGCCGCGAAGAACAGGGGCGCCAGCAC